>JBAVTL010000286.1:0-5910 GCA_049696175.1 Anaeromyxobacteraceae bacterium | reverse complement strand
GACCTGGGCGAGCGTCGCGGCGGCGTCGGCGGTCTGGGTGCACGTCATCGACTGGACGGCGATCGGCGCGCCGCCGCCGATGGCGACGCCGCCGATCCTCACCTGGCGGCTGCGCCGCCGCTCGCCGAGCGTGACCGGCCTGCCGTCGCCGCTTGAACCCATGCGCACCCTCGCCACGCCTCGCCGGCGGGCGCGGCCCCTACTTCTTGAGGCCGAGCTCCTTGTCGACGATCGCCCTGAAGCTCTCGAGCGGCTGCGCGCCGCTGATGAGCCGGCCGTTGATGAAGAAGGCCGGCGTCCCCGTGACGCCCGCCTCGTCGCCAGCCTTGCGGTGCGACTCCACGACCTTCGCCTTCTCGCCAGACTCGAGGCAGCGGTCGAAGCGCGGGCCGTCGAGGCCGACCTCGCGCGCGTAGCCCTTGAGATCGGTCGGCGCCAGCTTCCCGTCGGCGGCGAAGAGCTTGGCGTGCATCTCCCAGTACTTGCCCTGGTCGTCGGCGCAGTGCGCGGCCTCGGACGCCTTCGGGGCCTGCTTGTGGTTGGGCAGCGGGAAGTCGCGGTACACGAGCCGGATCTTGCCGGGGTAGGCGTCGAGCAGGTCCTTCACCGTCTGCTCGGCCCGGACGCAGAAGGGGCACTCGAAGTCGGAGAACTCGACGATCGTGACGGGGGCGTTGGACGGCCCCTTGGCCGGGCCGATGGCCGAGACCTCGACCTTGGGCGGCTCGAAGGCGGGGAGCAGGATCTCGACCTTCGCCTCCTTCTTGAGCTCCTCGTACCAGGCCATCGCGACCTCGCGCCCCTTCTGCTGCTTGATGAAGCGGGCGATCTCGGGCTTGACCTTGTCGAGCGGCGGCAGCTTCTCGCCGCCGGCGACGGCGCGATCGTAGAGGTTGCGGACCTCCTCGTCGGTCGGCTCGGGGACCTTCTTGAGGACCTCGCGCTGCGCGTACTCCTCCGCCGTCAGGTTCTCGGCCTTCGCCTTCTCGCCGACGATCCGCTTGACGATCAGCGACTCGAGCGCGCTCCGGCGCGCCTCGTACACGCGCTGCTGGTACTCCGTGTCCATCTTGCGGAGCTCGCCCTTCACGAGCTCGTCCAGCTCGCCGGCGGTGACGGTGCCGCCCGCCATCCGGGCGACCGGAGTCTTGGGATCGAGCTTCAGCGAACCGCCCGCCGAGGAGGTGCGGGCGGGCTGGCAGGCGGCGGCGAGGATCACGGCCGCGCCGACGAAGAGGTTGAGCGTGCGCATGTGGCTCCCAGGGGGTGAAAAGCGGCAGGAATGTGCGCCAGATCCCCCCCGCCGGTCAACCGATCCGGCCGCGTCGAACCGCTGCATGACAACGGGGCTCCAATGGAGCTAGACAGGACCGGAAGTCCCCCCATCCGAGGAGAACGAAACGCATGGCCCAGCACGAGAAGCTCGTCATCATCGGGAGCGGACCCGCCGGCTACACCGCCGCGATCTACGCCGCGCGCGGGGAGCTGAAGCCAGTCCTCTTCGAGGGGACGCAGCCCGGCGGACAGCTCACCATCACCAACGAGGTGGAGAACTATCCCGGCTTCCCCGAGGGGATCGTCGGGCCGCTGCTCATGGAGCAGATGCGCAAGCAGGCCGAGCGCTTCGGGACCCGCTTCGAGGGGAAGGAGATCACCCGCGTCGACTTCTCGAAGCGGCCGTTCCAGCTCTGGTCCGGGGACGAGGCGTTCACCGCCGACGCGGTCATCGTCTCGACGGGTGCGTCGGCCAGGTGGCTCGGGCTGCCGTCGGAGGAGAAGTACCGTGGCCGCGGCGTCTCCGCCTGCGCCACCTGCGACGGCTTCTTCTTCAAGGGGACCGAGGTGGCCGTGATCGGCGGCGGCGACACCGCGATGGAGGAGGCCGACTTCCTCACCAAGTTCGCGACCCGCGTCTACATCGTCCACCGCCGCGACCAGCTCCGGGCGTCGAAGATCATGGGGGATCGCGTGGCGAAGAACCCGAAGATCGAGCTGGTCCTCTCCGCGATCCCCGAGGAGATCCTGGGTGACGGCAAGGCGGTCACCGGGCTGCGCGTGAAGGGGACGACGGACGGGAAGCTCCGCGACATCCCGCTCAAGGGCGTCTTCATGGGGATCGGCCACCAGCCCAACACCGGCGTCTTCAAGGGGCAGCTGGAGATGAACGAGGTCGGTTACCTGAAGGTGAAGGCCCCGACGACCTACACGTCGGTGACGGGCGTCTTCGCGGCGGGCGACGTCGCCGACCCCACCTACCGCCAGGCCGTCTCGGCGGCCGGGATGGGCTGCCAGGCCGCGATCGACGCCGAGCGCTGGCTCGGCGAGCAGGGGGCGTAGGCACCGCATGAAGATGATCGACGTAGGCGCGAAGCCGGCCACCGAGCGCGTCGCCGTGGCCCGCGGCTTCGTCGAGATGTCGCGGGCGACGCTCGCGCTCGTGCGGCGCGGCGAGGTGGAGAAGGGCGACGTCGTCGCCGCCGCCCGGCTCGCGGGGATCATGGGCGCGAAGCGGACGCCGGACCTGGTCCCGCTCTGCCACCCGATCTCGCTCTCCGGCGTGGAGGTGGAGGTCAGATCGCGCGCCGGGGGGCTCGAGGTGACCGCCACGGCACGCACGGTGGACCGCACCGGCGTCGAGATGGAGGCGCTGACCGCGGTGACCGCGGCGTGCCTGACCATCTACGACATGCTGAAGCGCCACGAGAAGGGGATGCGGATCGTCGAGGTCGCGCTCCTCGAGAAGAGCGGCGGCCGCTCCGGCCACTGGAAGCGGGCGGCGCGGCGTTAGGGGCGTCCCCGCCGGGGAGCTGCGTCGCCTGGAGGGTGGCGCTCGCGATTTATCGCTCCGCTCCCGCGCCACGGCGGTAGATTGCCACGCTCAGGAGACCCACACATGACCAAGACCCTCAAGTTGACCCTGGCCGTCGTCCCGCTGCTCCTCGCCGTGGCGTGCACGGATCCGAACAAGCTCCCCGCCGAGACCGCGATCAAGGCGGCCGAGGCGGCCACCGCGACCTTCACCGCCGAGGTGACGAAGTTCGCGCCCGAGCAGGTGAAGGCGTTCCAGGACGAGCTCGCGGCGGCGAAGGCGGCGGTCGCGAAGCAGGACTGGAAGGGCGCGCGCGCGACGGCGGAGACGCTCCCCGCGAAGGCCGCGCAGGTCGTCGCTGCCGCGACCGCCCAGAAGGAGGCGCTGCAGAAGGCCGTCGAGGCGGGCGTCGCGAAGATCGGTGAGACGCTCACGGCGGTGCAGGCCCGCGTCGACGAGCTCTCCAAGGCGAAGAAGCTCCCGGCCGGCATCACGAAGGACGCGGTCGAGAAGGCGAAGGAGAGCGCCGCCGAGCTCGGGGCCGCCGCCGCCAAGCTGAAGGACGAGGCCGGCGCAGACGTCGGCGCCGCGGCCGCCAAGGCGGCCGAGCTCGCCGCGAAGGCGACCGAGCTCGCAAACTCGATCCAGGTCCCGTAGCAGCCTCCCTCCACCCGCTCGCGACGCGCGGCCCGTCCACACGAGGGCCGCGCGCACCGCGGCGGCAGCAACCGCGCGCGCGGGGCATTAGACTCTCCCGGTGCCCTCCCTCCCCCGCGCAGCGACGCTCGGCCGGCTCTGGCCGCTCCTGAAGCTGGAGTGGCGCTCCGTCGCCGGCGCCACCCTCCTCCTCCTCGTCGGCTCCGCCGCCGCGCTCGTCTACCCGCAAGGGATCCGGATCATCGTGGACGGCGCGATCGCGTCGCGCGACCCCTCCACCGTGCGGAACGCGGCGCTCGTCATGGCGGCGCTCGCCGTGGTGCAGGGGCTCGCGGTCGGGGGCCGGGCGTGGCTCTTCGCGGTCGCCGGCGAGCGGGGGGTGAAGCGGGTCCGCGAGGCGCTCTTCCGATCCCTCGTCTCCCAGGAGATCGCCTTCTTCGACGCGCAGCGGACCGGCGATCTCACCTCCCGCCTCGGCTCCGACACCGCCTCCCTCCAGGGGCTCCTCTCCTCGCAGCTCTCGATGGCGCTGCGGAACGGCGTCCAGGTGGTCGGCGGGCTCGTCCTGCTCGTCTTCACGTCGCCGAAGCTCACCGGCGTGATGCTGCTCGTCGTCCCTGCGGTGGCCATCGGCGCGGTCTTCTACGGCCGCAGGATCAAGGCGCTCGCGAAGCAGTACCAGGACGCCCTCGCCGACGCGGGCCACGCCGCGGAGGAGTCGCTCTCCGCCATCCGCACCGTCCGCGCGTTCGCCGCCGAGGAGGCGGAGGCGGCGCGCTACGGCGCCGAGGTGGACCACGCCTATCGCCTCGCCCGGACCCGCGTCGGCGCTGCGGCCATCTTCATGGGGGCGGCCTCGGCCGGCGTCTACGCCGCCATCGCGGTCGTCCTCGGCTACGGCGGCCTGCTGGTGGCCGCCGGGGAGCTGACCGCCGGCGCGCTCACCGCCTTCCTCGTCTACACGCTCCTCATCGCGATGGGGCTCGGGACGCTGGCCGACATCTGGGCCGAGGCGATGCGCGGGCTCGGCGCCGCGGAGCGGGTCTTCGAGCTGACCGGCCGGGTCGCGGCGATGCAACTCGCCGGCGGGCGCCGGCTCGACCAGGTGGAGGGGAGGCTCGCGTTCGAGGGGGTGCGCTTCGCCTACCCACAGCGCCCCGAGGTGGAGGTGCTGCGCGGCATCGATCTGGCGGTGCGGCGGGGCGAGGCGGTGGCGCTCGTCGGCCCGTCCGGCGCCGGGAAGTCGACGATCGGCGCGCTGCTCGTGCGGCTCTACGATCCCGTCGCCGGGCGGGTGACGCTGGACGGCGTGGATCTGCGGGAGCTCGATCCGTCCTGGCTCCGCCGGCTGATCGGGGTCGTCTCGCAGGAGCCGGTCCTCTTCTCCACCACCATCGGCGAGAACGTCAGGTACGGGCGGCCCGACGCGACCGACGCCGACGTGCGCGACGCGATCCGGGCCGCGAACGCGGAGGAGTTCGTCATGGCCTTCCCCGCCGGCCTCGCGACGAAGGTGGGCGAGCGTGGCCAGCAGCTCTCCGGCGGCCAGAAGCAGCGGATCGCCATCGCGCGGGCGCTCCTCAAGGACCCGCGGATCCTGCTGCTCGACGAGGCGACCTCCGCGCTCGACTCCGAGTCCGAGGCGCTGGTCCAGGAGGCGCTGACGCGGCTGATGCGCGGCCGCACCTCGGTGGTGATCGCCCACCGGCTCTCGACGGTGGTCGGCGCCGACCGCGTGGTGGTGCTCGAGGCCGGCCAGATCGCCGAGCAGGGGACGCACGGCGTCCTGCTCGGGAAGCGCGGCGTCTACGCACGGCTCGTGGAGAAGCAGGTGCTGAGGGCCTGAGCCTCCGCCCTACCCCCAACCGGATCGTTTGACTCCCGCGCCGCTACGGTCTCGGATGTAGCCGTGATCGTCCAGGACGCCGAGGGAGAGCGCGCCCCCGCCCCCGAGGATGGGCCCGCCAGCGCCGATCGCGTCGGGCTCGTCGACCGCATCGGCTACCGGCTGAAGGTGCTGGCGCCGGTGCTCCCGATCCTGCTGCTCGCGCTGGCCGCCTGGATCCTCCACCGCGAGCTCGCGACTTTCCACTACCGCGATCTCCGGGCCGAGATCCGCGCGGTCCACCTCTCCCACGTCCTCGGGGCGCTCGGCCTCACTGCCGTCAACTACCTCGTCCTGACGCTCTACGACGTCCTCGCGCTCCGGAGCATGGGGCGCCCGCTCCCGTACCGGGTCGTCGGTCCGGCGTCCTTCGTCGCCTACGCATTCGGCGCGAACCTCGGCGGCTCCGTCCTCTCGTCGGGCGGGATCCGCTGGCGCTTCTACTCGCTCCACGGCCTCTCGCTCGGCGACCTGGCGCGGCTCGTCGCGACCAACGCGGTCACCTTCTGGATGGGGCTCCTCGGCGTGGCGGGTGTGGCGCTCGTCGCGGTGACCGGCT
>JBAVTL010000285.1:0-1790 GCA_049696175.1 Anaeromyxobacteraceae bacterium | reverse complement strand
GTCGGACCCGGACGGAGACGGCGGCCGACTGGCGCGACGTCGTGAAGCCCCGCCCGCTGCCGCGCCGCCGGATACGGCTCGCCGAGTACCTCTATTACAGCGGCCGGATCTCGTGGGCAGTGATGGTGGAGGCGATCGCGTGGCAGCGCCGGCAGCGCCCCGCGGTCGGGCGCATCGCCGTGGAGTTCGGCTTCCTGACGCCGCTCGAGGTGGCCGAGCTGATCGACCGGAGGTTGCGCGCGGGCGACGGCGGCGTCCCGTTCGGCGAGTTCGCGCTGCGGCTCGGCTGGATCACGCCGTTGGAGCGGCTCGCGATGATCGGGCGCCAGCTTCGGTTGCAGCGCCCCATCGGCCAGTTCTTCGTGGAGCGCGGGTTGGTCGGCGAGCACGAGTTCGAGGGGCTGCGCCGCGAGATCGTGCGCCACAACCTCCGCCACTTCGCCTGACGCAGCGCGCTAGCGCTCTCTCCGCGGGATCACCAGCTCGAACGTCGTGCCGTCCTTCGCGGTCGACGTGAAGCCGACCCTGCCGCCGAGGAGCTTCTCACCGAAGTGCTTCATGACGAAGGTGCCCTGGCCGCGCCCCGCGTCCCCCTTCGTCGAGAAGTATCGCTCGAAGATCCGCGGCGCGACCCCGGGCGGGATGACCCCCGGGTTCCAGACCCGGAACGCGATCTCCCGCAGGCCGGCGTGCACCGCGAGCCGGATCTCCGCGCCCTCCGGGGAGGCCTCGAAGGCGTTCAGCAGCATGTGGGTCAGGATTCGCCGCAGCAGGTACGGGTCGGTCTCGGCCACGGCGCCGCCGCTGTTCCCGGAGACCTTGAGCTGCTTCCGCCGCGCGACCGGGTGGTGCTGGAAGAGGCTGTCGAACCCCTCGAGGATCCCGTCTAGCGGCACCTTCGCGACCGCGAGCTCGAAGGCCGAGGGGGGCGACGTCATGAGGGCGCGCTGCAGCTTCAGCTCCTGGACGAGGTGGGCCGCGAGGTCCCGGGCGTCCGCTGCCGCGAGGGTGATCTCGGCGGGGCTGGCGCCGTCCATCTCCTCGCAGGCGCCGACGACGCCGCGGAGCAGGTCCGCGAGCTCGTGGAAGAAGGCCTGCTCCAGCGCGGCGCGCCGTCGCTCCGCCGAGACGTCCACGAGCGAGAGCAGGATGAACCGCTCCGGGGGGAGCTCCAGCGCCTGGGCCCGCACGCGAAGCTCCGAGTCGACGCGTTCGCCTCCCCGGCTAACCGTCAGCGCGCAGTCACGCTCCGCCGGACCGTCGCTCTCCAGCGCCGCCAGGGTGGAGATGGCCGCGCCGCACGTCCTGCAGGCCGGGGCGGTGCCGCAGCCGCCCGGGAGCAGCTCGGTCGCGTGGACGCAGCGGAGCGCCTCGCCCGGGCGCAGGCCGAGGATCTCCGACGGCTCCTCGACGCCGAGCAGCGCGAGGTAGCCCGCGTTGAGCGCCACCACCTGACGGCGTGCGTTGAGCACCGCGACGGCCCCCGTCGAGGTCTTCAGGATCGCGCTGACGACCGGGCTCGCCGCGGCGAGCGCGACCTGCTCCGCCAGCGGTCCGGCGGCCGTTCGCTCGGGCTCCAGGAACCAGGTGCGCTTCGGCTCGGGGAGCGCGTCCAGCTCCTGCTCGAGCTCCCGAATCCGTTCGGAAAGACCGTCGTCCATGGCGCTGACTCCCTCAGGCTGGCAGCCGCCCCGCCTGCGCGGCAGCGCATCTCTCCCATAGTGTCGCGCATCGAGCGGCGCAGCGCGCGCCGTGCCTTCTCCGGGCGGTGGGGAGAGGGGCGCCACTGC
>JBAVTL010000284.1:0-5105 GCA_049696175.1 Anaeromyxobacteraceae bacterium | reverse complement strand
GGACCAGCCTGGCGCGGAGCGCGGGGTCCTCGGCGGGAGCGCAGACGGCGCCCGAGCCGGCCGGCGCCTGGCAGAGGGCGGCGTCCGGGGGCGCGAGGAGGGCGAGCGACAGGGAGAGCGTGGCGATCATGTCGTCCTCACTTCACCGCGGGGTTCGCGCGCATGAGGAGCCCTTGCTGGACGGTGAGGCGCCCCTCGGAGGCCGAGGGGTCGACGACCCAGAACATGAGGTTGTCGCCTCCGCCGCAGCTGCTCCCCGCGGAGCAGGCGGACGGGAACATCGGGCTCACGCCGCAGCCCCGGCCACCGCAGGTCGCGCAGGAGCAGGTGGCGGTGTCTCCCAGCGGGTCGAACTGGGATCCCGAGCTCTCGGTCGTGTGGTACAGGCCGAGCCAGTGGCCGATCTCGTGCGCCGCGATGTAGGCGGAGAAGTCGGCGAGGCAGTGGAGGTCGAACGGGTCCGCGTCGCTGCAGGTCCCGATAACCGTCCCGAAGTCGTCCACGCGCTCATTCGTGATCTCAGCGCCCGACATCGCCGCGCCGCTCGTCGTCGCCCCCGGGATCCCCGAGGGGCCCGGGATCGAGCCGTCGATCCCGACGATCGACCCGCCGATGTTGCACTTGTAGCTCGGGTCCACGTCCTTGCCGCAGACGACGGCGAGGTTCTGGACGAGGAAGAGGTGCGCGCCGTCGACGTCCCGGCGGGCTAGCGAGAAGAGCTGCGCCAGGTCGTCGCCGCACGGCGGCTGGTTGGCGCGCAGGTCGGCCGTGGCGGGGCACGGCGCCGGGATGTAGATCCGGGTCGTCGAGAACGCCGTCTGCGCCCACGCCGCGACGTCGTGGAAGGTCACGGCGCCGAGGCAGACGCCAGCCTGGCCGAGGAGGCTCCGGATCCCCTTCACGAAGCGGCGGTACGGCGCGCTCGCCGCCGCCGCCGCCGCGTCCGTCCCGGTTCCGACGAGGTAGACGGCGAGATCGAGCCGGCCGCTCGCGAGATAGGGGCCGGGCTTGTTGACCACGGTGACGTCGTAGCTCCCGGCGACCCCCGGGCTGCAGCCGGCGATCGCCTGGCACTCGGCGTTCCAGTCGTTCACCTGGAAGGACCAGGTGCCCGCTGGAAGGTCGCCCCGCGACATGGCGAAGTCGAGGAGCCGCTCCGTCGCCGGCAAGGTGAAGCTCCCCGTCCATGGCGTGTAGCCGCCGTAGTAGCCGGGAAGGCGCGTGCCCTGCCGCGGTGCCTTCTCGGCGTCGCTGTAGACCAGCGAGCCGTTCGGTGCGCGGAGCGCGGTCGGGACGACCGAGTTGGGGAGGCTGCAACCCTGGTAGTCGAAGGCGGGCGCGGCCGAGACCCCCTGCGCGTGGAGGGTGACGCTGGCCGTGCCGGGGGGCACGTCGAAGGGGACCTGCTGGCCGACGCCGAACACGCCGACGTGGTTCGCCCAGCCGGACGGGAACGGCGTGACGGGCTTCGGCCAGGTCGTCGGGTCCGACTGGACGCAGGCCGGCGCAGTGGTGGGGCCTGCGAGCGCGCCCAGGACCGGGTCGGTGGGCGACGGGCAGCTCCCCGCTGGCAGCCCCGTGACGCACCGCCCCTCGAAGCAGAAGGAGCCTGCGTCGCACAGCGCGGAGGACTCGCAGGTGCCGCCCGACGAATGACAACCCGTCGCGGCGAGCATCAGCAGCGCGGAGAGAGTCAGCGCCGCCGCTCTCGCAGGGTGCGTGGAGTCCATGGCGGCCATCCTCTCACACCGCGCGTATGGTCGTGGAGACCTGCCCCACCCGGCGCACGGGTCAGCCCGCGCGCGGCCCGAAGCTGCGGTCGATCAGGACCTTGAGGATGTGTGCCGTCAGCCCCCAGACGTTCCGGTCCGGACCGGCGTCGAAGGACCAGATCCGGTGGTGGCCGGTGACGGGGTCGAGCTCCTCGAACGCCATGCGCGCCATGCGGACGGCGGTGCGCAGCGCGTCCGGACCGGCCGCGGGATCCCAGAGCCGGAAGGTGCGGCGCGCCGGATCGAGCAGCGTCGCCAGCGGGACCTCGAAGGGCTCGTGCACCTCGAAGGCCTCCGGCTCGAACGACGCGGGGGGCGACGCGATCGCGGCGACGACCGGCGTGACGACGTAATAGGAGACGCTCGGGAAGGCGTCCATGATCCCGAGCACCTCCACGGCCGCGGGTTCGAGCCCGACCTCCTCGCGCGCCTCCCGCAGCGCCGCCGCCACCGGGTCTTCGCCCTCCTCGGCGCCGCCGCCGGGGAAGGAGATCTCGCCCTTGTGCTGCGGGACGCGCGTCGTGCGGCGCGTGAAGAGGAGCGTCGGCCCCTCGGGGCGCCGCAGCAGGGGGACGAGGACAGCCGCGGGGCGGAAGCCGTCCACGCGGAGCGTCCGGGGAGGGCGCACGGCGAGGGCGGCGCGAAAGCAGGCGGCGGCCTCGGCGAAGGTCGGCGTGCTCTGCGTCTCGGGCGGCGGCATGGGATCGAACCTGAGGGGATTGTACGGCACGCGCCGCCGGATTACTTTTCCCGACCCCCCACGGAGGCGAACGTGCGCAGCGACGTCATCAAGAAGGGCTTCGAGAAGGCTCCTCACCGCAGCCTGCTCCGGGCGACCGGGCTCACCGACGCTGACTTCGAGAAGCCGTTCATCGGCATCGCGAACAGCCACATCGACATCATCCCGGGCCACTTCTACCTCCAGGAGTACGGCCGGATCGCCAAGGACGAGATCCGGAAGGCCGGGGGGGTCCCCTTCGAGTTCAACACGATCGGCGTCGACGACGGCATCGCGATGGGCCACTCGGGGATGCTCTTCAGCCTGCCGTCCCGCGAGCTGATCGCCGACTCGGTCGAGACGATGATGCAGGCGCACCAGCTCGACGCGCTCCTCTGCATCCCCAACTGCGACAAGATCGTCCCCGGGATGCTGATGGGGGCGCTGCGCGTGGACGTCCCGACCGTCTTCGTCTCCGGCGGCCCGATGAAGGCCGGGAAGCTCTCCGACGGCACGGTGATCGACCTCAACGCCGCGTTCGAGGGCGTTGGGAAGCGCGCCACCGGCCAGATCACCGACGCGCAGCTCTACGAGATCGAGTGCAAGGCCTGCCCGTCCGGCGGCTCCTGCTCGGGGATGTTCACCGCGAACTCGATGAACGTCCTCTGCGAGGCGATGGGGATCGCGCTCCCGGGCAACGGGACCATCCTGGCGCTGACGCCGGAGCGCGAGGCGCTCGTCCGCAAGGCCGCCCGCCGCGCCGTCGAGATCGCCCTCGACGAGCGGTTCAGGCTCCGCCGGATCGTCAACGCCGACGCGATCCACAACGCGATGGTGGTCGACATGGCGATGGGGGGCTCCTCCAACACGGTCCTCCACATGCTCGCGATCGCGCGCGAGGCGGAGGTCGAGTTCGGCCTGGCGGACATCGAGAAGATCGCGAGCCAGGTCGCGCACATCGCCAAGGTGGCGCCGTCGCTCGCGAGCGTCCACATGGAGGACATCCACCGCGCGGGCGGCGTGCCGGCGGTGCTCCACGAGGTGGCGAGGCGGGGCGGGATCGTCCGGACCGAGGCGCTCACCGTCACCGGCGAGACTGTCGGGCAGCGGATCCAGGACGCCGAGATCAAGGACCCCGAGATCATCCACACGTGGGAGAAGGCCTACTCCCCGGTCGGCGGCCTCGCCGTCCTCCACGGCAACCTCGCGCCCGAGGGGGCGGTCGTGAAGACCGCCGGCATCCAGCCCTCGATGCGCAAGTTCACCGGCAAGGCGATCTGCTTCGACTCGCAGGACGACGCCATCGCCGGGATCATGGGCGGCAAGGTGAAGGCGGGCCACTTCGTCGTGCTGCGCTACGAGGGGCCGAAGGGCGGTCCAGGCATGCAGGAGATGCTCACCCCCACGTCGCTCATCATGGGGATGGGGCTCGGCGAGAAGGTGGCGCTCGTCACCGACGGCCGCTTCTCCGGCGCGACCCGCGGCGCCTGCGTCGGCCACGTCTCCCCCGAGGCGGCGGAGGGCGGCGCCATCGGGCTCGTGCAGGACGGCGACGACATCACGATCGACGTCGAGGCGCGCAGCCTGACGCTCGGCGTCTCAGACGCGGAGCTGGCGAAGCGCCGCGCGGCGTTCAAGCCGAAGCAGAAGGCGATCGCGTCGAAGTGGCTGAAGCGCTACTCGCTGCTCGTGTCGAACGCGTCGAACGGCGCGGTGATGAAGACGGAGCTGTAGCCCCCGGGAGGACGAAGAAGCCGACGATCGACTCCAGCGCCCGCGCCTGCCCCGACATGTTCTCGGCGGTGGCCGACAGCTCCTCTGCCGCCGAGGCGTTGCGCTGGGCGACGGCGTCTACGCTCCCGATCGCCTGCTCCACCGAGGAGACGTTTCGCGCCTGCTCGCGTGACGCATCGGCCACCTCCTTGACGACGACGCTGGCGTCGCGGACGCGCGGGACCAGATCGTCGAGCATCATCCCCGAGCGCTCGGCGAGGTGGGTGCTCTCCGCGGCGAGGCCGCGG
Source organism: Anaeromyxobacteraceae bacterium (assembly GCA_049696175.1). Lineage (GTDB taxonomy): Bacteria > Myxococcota > Myxococcia > Myxococcales > Anaeromyxobacteraceae > DATIVK01. The sequence continues at coordinate 594 of JBAVTL010000284.1, read as the reverse complement.
ATCTCCTGCGCCGCGGTCCCGGAGCGCTCGGCGAGCTTGCGCACCTCGGCGGCGACCACCGCGAAGCCGCGACCGTGCTCTCCCGCGCGCGCCGCCTCGATGGCGGCGTTGAGGGCGAGGAGGTTGGTCTGGTACGCGATCTCCTCGACGATGACGATCCGCTCCGCGATCGCCCGCATCGCGGCCACCGTCTCCTGCACGACCTTGCCGCTCTCCCCGGCGTTCTGCGCCGACTCCGCGGTCGCCCGCTCCATCCGCCCGGCGCTCTCGGCGTTGAGCGCGATCGAGCGGCTCATCTCCTGGAGGCTGCCGCGCGTGCGATCCATCGACGCGGCCTGCTCGCCAGTCCCCAAGGAGAGCTCCGCCGAGGTGGCCGCGACCTGGCTGGAGGCGGCGTTGACGGAGCCTGCGGTCTCGCGCACCTCGCCGATCACGCGCGCGAGCGTCTCCGACATGTGCCCCATGGCGCGCTGGAGATCTCCCAGCTCGTCCCGGTCGTCCCCTGCGATCCGCTGCGTGAGGTCGCCGTCGCGGGCGATCCGCTCGGCGACGCCGGCGAGGGCGACGAGCGGGACGACGATGCGCTGGCGGAGG
>JBAVTL010000283.1:0-2093 GCA_049696175.1 Anaeromyxobacteraceae bacterium | reverse complement strand
CGTCGGCGAGCTGCTTCACCCGCCGCTCGACCACCTGCTTGTCGAGCTTCATGTTGGGGATGCCGTACATGAGCAGCCCGCCGGCGCGGTCGGCGCGCTCGAAGACCGTGACGGTGTGCCCCGCCCGGTTGAGCTGCTGCGCCGCGGCGAGGCCGGACGGGCCGGAGCCGACGACCGCCACGCGCTTGCCGGTCCGGATCGGCGGCGGCTCGGCGGCGACCCAGCCCTCCTCGAAGGCGCGGTCGATGATCTCGCACTCGATCGTCTTGATCGTGACCGGCGGCGAGTCGATCCCCAGCGTGCAGCTCCCCTCGCACGGCGCCGGGCAGACGCGCCCGGTGAACTCGGGGAAGTTGTTGGTCTTGGCGAGCCGGATCCAGGCCTCCCGCCACTGCCCGCGGTAGACGAGATCGTTCCACTCCGGGATCAGGTTGTTGATCGGGCAGCCCATCGCCAGGCCGGCGACGATCTTCCCCGTGTGACAGAACGGGATGCCGCAGTCCATGCAGCGCGCGCCCTGCGTCCGGAGGGTCTCCTCCGTGTACGGCGGGTGCGACTCGGCCCAGTCCTTGATCCGCTCCAGCGGCGCGCGCTCGTGCTTCGGCTCGCGCTCGAACTCCATGAATCCAGTCGGCTTGCCCATGTGCTAGTTCCCACCCGCGCGAAGCGCATCAAGCGCGTTGAGCTCGAAGGCCTTCAGCTCCGCCTCCTCCGGCGTGAGCCCCTGCTGCCGAAGCTGCGCGCGCGCCTTCAGGACCCGGTCGTAGTCGACCGGCATCACCCGGACGAACTGCTCGCGATGCTCGTCCCAGCGGTCGAGCACCCGCTGCCCGAGCGCGCTGCCAGTCCGCTCGACGTGGCGGCGGATCATCTCCTTCACCTCGCTCGCCTCCGCGCCGTCGTCGAGCTTGCCGAGCGCCACCAGCTCCCGGTTGCACCGGATCGCGAACGTGCCGTCCGCGTCGAGGACCCATGCGGTCCCGCCCGACATGCCCGCCGCGAAGTTGCGGCCGGTGTGGCCGAGCACCACCACGCGCCCGCCGGTCATGTACTCGCAGGCGTGGTCGCCCACCCCCTCGACCACGGCGTGCGCGCCGGAGTTGCGGACGCAGAACCGCTCGCCGGCGGTGCCGCGGATGTAGACCTCGCCGCTCGTCGCGCCGTACAGCGCGACGTTGCCGACGATGACGTTCTCCTCGGGCACGAACGCGCTGCCCGCGGGCGGGCGGACCGAGACGATCCCGCCGGAGAGCCCCTTGGCGAGGTAGTCGTTCGCGTCCCCCTCCAGCGCGAGGGTCATGCCGCGCGGGATGAACGCGCCGAACGACTGGCCCGCAGATCCCTGGAAGGTGAACCTGATGGTGTCGGCCGGGAGGCCCGCGGCGCCGTGACGGCGCGTCACCTCGCTGCCGGTCATCGTGCCGACGACGCGGTTGGTGTTCCGGATCGGCAGGGTCGCCTCGACCGGCGTCTTCCCGTCGATGGCCGGGCGCGCGAGCGCGAGCAGCGTCGTCGCGTCGAGCGTCCTGTCGATGTTGTGCTCCTGCGCGATCTGGCAGGTGCGGCCGTAGTGCCTGGGCACCTTCGGCTTGTGGAGGATGCGGGAGAAGTCGAGCTTCCGCGCCTTCCAGTGGTCCACCGCGCGGCGCATCTCGATCCGCTCGGAGCGGCCGACCATCTCCTCGATGGTCCGGAAGCCCAGCGAGGCCATGTACTCCCTGACCTCCTGCGCCATGAACCGCATGAAGTTCACGACGTGGGCCGGATCGCCGGTGAAGCGGGCGCGGAGCTTCGGGTCCTGCGTCGCCACGCCGACCGGGCAGGTGTTCAGGTGGCAGGCGCGCATCATGACGCAGCCGAGCGACACCAGCGGACCGGTGGCGAAGCCGAACTCCTCGGCGCCGAGCAGCGCGCCGATGACGACATCGCGCCCCGTCTTCATCTGGCCATCGACCTGCACCGTCACGCGATCGCGGAGGCGGTTGGCGACGAGCGTCTGCTGGGTCTCGGCCAGACCGAGTTCCCACGGCACGCCCGCGTGCTTGAGCGAGGTCAGCGGGCTCGCGCCCGTGCCACCGTCATGGCCGCTGATC
>JBAVTL010000282.1:0-1982 GCA_049696175.1 Anaeromyxobacteraceae bacterium | reverse complement strand
GGGCTGCCGTCGCCCGCTGCACCGGGCGGCGTGACCTGGCGCGTGACGCTCGACGTGCGGGCCCGCCTGCTCGACGGCGATCGGACGGTGGCCGAGCGCTCGCTGACGCGCGAGACCGACTATCCGGGCGGCCTCGACGCCATCGAGACGGAGGGGCGGCGGGCGCAGGCGCTCAGGAAGCTCGCGGCCGAGTGCGCGCGCGAGATCGTCTCGTCATTGATGGAGTGACGGGTAGAACGCAAACGCACCTCGCCCGGCAGCGCTGAGCGCCGTGGGCGAGGTGCGCGTTGATTCGCCGGCGGAGCTACTTCGCGGTGGCCTTCTTCGCGACAGCGTGGGCGAGGCGCGAGATGCGGCGCGACGCGGCGTTCTTGTGGAGCACGCCCTTGGAGGCGGCGCTGCCGAGCGCCTTCTCCGCGCCGGCAAGCGCCGTCTTGGCTGCCGCGAGATCGCCCTTTTCGAGCGCCTCGCGGAGCTTCTTGACGGCGGTCTTGACGGAGCTGCGGACCGCGACGTTGCGGTCGCGACGCTTCAGGGTCTGCCGGATGCGCTTCTCGGAAGATGCAGTGTTCGCCAAGCTTGATTCTCCGAAGGAAATTCGAGGTCGCGCTATCTATCCCCCCCAGCCCTACGCCGTCAAGGGGCTGGGGCTGGGGTGCCCGAACCCCACGGAACACTTGTGGGTTCGGGGAGTTATCCACCGGCGGCGCTATTTCGGTCGTTTCCGAGCCAAGCGGGCGCTTGCAGGATGGCTACGCGAACGGGGGTGAAGGCCAAGCCACCGAAATAACTGGCCTAACTAGCCAATGGTGAGGACGAGTGCCTACGGGCGGATCACTCGATCGATCCGGGGGACTTCGGCGCCAGCGAAGTTATCCACGTTCTTTCCACGCTCGGGGGTGGACGCTAGCGGTGCGTACTGGAAGGGGCGTCATCGGACGATTTCGCTTGACGCTCCAGCTCCTTGGCGTCGTCCCAGAGCGCGTCCATCATCGCCAGGGTCGCCTCCCCGTGCGGGACGCCGCGCCGCGCTAGCTCCCGCTCGACGTGAGCGAACCGCGTGATGAAGCGGGCGACCGCCCCTCGCAGCGCCTCCTCGGGGGGCACGCCGAGCTTCCGCCCCAGGTTGGCGGCGGCGAAGAGGAGATCGCCGAGCTCGTGCTCGACGGCGTCGCGGTCGCCGGCGGCGACGGCCTCGTCCAGCTCCGCAAGCTCCTCCGCCACCTTCTCCCGCGCGCCGGTGGCGTCCGCCCAGTCGAAGCCGATCCTGCTAGCCTTCTCTGTGAGCCGGTCCGCCCGGGCGAGGGCCGGCATCTCGCGGGGCACGCCCTCGAGGACGCTCTCGCCCTTGCCCTTCTTCCGCTTCTCCTCCTGCTTCAGCGCGGCCCACTGCTTGAGGACCGCCTCGGAGTCCTTCGCCTCCGCGTTGCCGAAGACGTGCGGGTGACGGGACACGAGCTTGTCGGAGATCGCCTGCGCCACGTCCGCGAAGTCGAACCGCCCGGCCTCCCGGGAGAGCTGCGCCTGGAAGACGACCTGCAGGAGGAGATCCCCGAGCTCCTCGCAGTGCTCGCGCGGATCGCCGCCGTCGATCGCCTCGAGGACCTCGTAGGTCTCCTCGAGGACGTAAGGGCGGAGCGTCCGGAGGGTCTGCTCGCGGTCCCAGGGGCATCCGTCGGGACCGCGCAGGCGTTCCATGATACCGAGGAGTCGTTCGATGGCCTGGCTGGAGCGCGTCATCGCGGTTGTTCATAGCGCAGAACTCCCCGTGCTAGCATTCCCAACTCGCGTGACCCACCGCCTGCCCCTCACCTTCGTCCTTGCGCTCGTCCTCCTGCGGCCCCCTGTGGTCGCGGCGCAGGTCGCAGCGCCGCACATGCTGGGAGACGAGCCCGCGTCCGAGGAGGAGACCGACTCGGGCCGATCGGGGCTCGTCCCGGCGTACGACGAGCCGGGCGCCCAGCCCGCGCGCGGCGTCCGAT
>JBAVTL010000281.1:0-5199 GCA_049696175.1 Anaeromyxobacteraceae bacterium | reverse complement strand
GCCGAGGGGCGCGCCCGGATCGCCATCGGGACCCACGCGCTGCTGGAGGAGGGCGTCGGCTTCGAGCGGCTCGGGCTGGTGGTCGTGGACGAGCAGCACCGGTTCGGCGTCGAGCAGCGCGCGTCGCTCGCGAAGAAGGGGCGGCGCCCGGACGTGCTGGTCATGACGGCGACCCCGATCCCGCGCACCCTCGCGCTCGCCTTCTACGGCGACCTCGACCAGTCGAAGCTCGACGAGCTGCCGCCCGGACGGACGCCGGTGGCGACGCGCGTCTTCGGCGACTCGCAGCGGAAGGCGGCCTACGCGCTCGCCAGGCAGGAGCTCGCGGCAGGGCGGCAGGCGTACGTGGTCTATCCGCTCGTCGCGGAGTCGGAGAAGACCGACCTCGCCGACGCGACCACCGGCGCCGAGGCGCTGCGGAAGGTCTTCGCCGGTCACGAGGTGGGGCTCCTCCATGGCCAGCTCAAGGGCGAGGAGAAGCAGGCGGTCATGGACCGGTTTCGCGCCGGCGAGATCCGCGTCCTGGTCGCCACGACCGTGATCGAGGTCGGGGTCGACGTGGCGAACGCCACGGTCATGATCGTGGAGCACGCCGAGCGGTTCGGGCTCTCCCAGCTGCACCAGCTCCGTGGGCGCGTCGGCCGCGGCGCGGAGCAGAGCCACTGCCTCCTGCTCGCCCACTTCAAGCGGGCAGGGGACGACGCCCGCGAGCGGCTGGAGGCCATGGTCCGGACGCAGGACGGCTTCGAGATCGCGCGGGTCGACCTGAAGCTCCGCGGTCCCGGCGAGCTGCTCGGGACGCGTCAGGCCGGGCAGCGGCTCCTGGAGGTCGCGGATCTATACCGGGACGAGGCGATCCTGGAGGAGGCACGCGCCGAGGCGTTCGCGCTCGTCGATGCAGACCCATCCCTCGCCCGGCCCGAGAACGCCGCCGCCTGCGAGGCGCTGCAGGCGCGCTGGGCGGGCCGGCTCTCGCTCGCCCAGGTAGGGTGAACCTCGCGAGGGTCCCCGCATCGAGTTCCGCGTGCGCGGGCTATGATCTCCCAATGAGCGAAGAGCTGGCCCGCGATCTGGCGCGGATGGGGATCAGCGACGCGCGCGTCCTTCGGGCGATGGCCGGGATCCCGCGGCGCCTCTTCGTCCCCGAGCAGCTTCAGTCGCGCGCCGACGGCGACCATCCGCTCCCGATCGGCTTCGGCCAGACCATCTCGCAGCCCTTCATGGTCGCGTGGATGACGCAGGAGCTCGCGCTTACCGGGTCGGAGCGCGTCCTGGAGATCGGGACCGGGTCGGGCTACCAGGCGGCGATCCTGAGCCGGCTCTGCGAGCGGGTCTTCACCGTGGAGCTCCTCCCGGAGCTCGCCGAGCGCGCCCGGGCGACGCTCGCGCAGCTCGGGATCGCGAACGTCAGCTGCCGCCTCGGGGACGGCGCGCTCGGGTGGTCCGAGGAGGCGCCGTTCGACAGGGTGATCGTGACCGCGGCGGCGCTCCGCACCCCTCCGGCGCTGATCGAGCAGCTGAGGGCCGGAGGGCGGATGCTCATCCCGATCGGCGCCCAGCACGAAGTCCAGTACGTCCACCTGCTCGCCAAGGACGCGGCGGGCGCGATCCTGGACCGGGAGCTCTTCGCCGTGCGATTCGTCCCGCTGCGGAGCGGCGCGGGGCCGGTTGCGCTAGGATTGACGGAATGATCGTCTGCCCCGTCTGCGAGCACCCACAGCAGTCCGGCGCCGAGTGCGAGGTCTGCGGAAAGCGGTTCGCGCCCGGCGCGCTTCCGGTCGCCCCCGTCACCCCGATCGAAGGGCTGGAGCCTACGCACCACCGCGCCGTCGACGTCGATCCCTTCGCGACGCCCGCCATCCCGGAGCTGGAGCCGACCCTGGCCGCCCCGGTGGACGCGCCGGAGGTGATGACCCCCGGCCTGGATCCGACCGGCGCCGCCCCGGTGGACGTGGACTCCGAGCCGATCCCCGGCATAGAGCGGGTGGGGGACGAGATCCCCGACGACGCGCCGACGGCGCTCCCCCTCGCCCCGGTCTGCCGCTACTGCCGGACGCCGGCGGTGCCAGGGGAGCGGCTCTGCAGCCGCTGCGGGATGCGCCTCCCGATCATCGATCCGCACCTCGTCCCGGAGGGGAGCGAGGGCGTGCACCTGTGCACGAACTGCGGCTCGGTCTCGACCCGCGAGCTCTGCCCGGCCTGCGGAAGCCGGCGCTCAGGTGGGCTGCCGGAGTAGCTCCGCTCGCCTTGCCAAACGCCTTGCGCCACGGCAGATTGGCGCCCCCGAATCCAGAGGGTCCCAGCCCATGTCGATGCGTCCCCCGTCCGCCTGGTTCCGCTGCAGCGAAGGCTGCGACTTCCGCGCCGAGCTGACCGAAGTCGTCTACACCTGCCCGAGGTGCGGTGGCCTGCTCGAGGTCGAGCACGACGTGGCGGCGCTCGCGACCCGCAGCCCCGCGGAGTGGAAGGCGCTCTTCGACGGCCGCTTCAAGCTCGGACCCTGGCCGTTCGGCTCGGGAGTCTGGGGCAAGAAGGAGTGGGTCTTCCCACAGGTCGGCGTCGAGAACGTGGTCTCGATGTTCGAGGGCGGCAGCCCGCTGCTGCGGGTCGATCGGTACGCGCAGGAGATCGGGCTCGAGGACGTCTGGCTCAAGGAGTGCGGCGTCACCCACACCGGATCCTTCAAGGATCTCGGGATGACCGTCCTCGTCTCGGCGGTGAAGGAGATGCGCGCCCGCGGACAGCAGATCCGCGCGGTCGCCTGCGCCTCGACAGGGGACACCTCGGCGGCGCTCTCCGCCTACTGCGCGGCGGCCGGGATCCCTAGCGTGGTGCTCCTCCCGCGCGGGAAGATCTCCACCGCACAGCTCGTCCAGCCCATCTCCAACGGGGCGCTGGTCCTAGAGCTCGACACCGACTTCGACGGCTGCATGAAGGTGGTGAAGGAGCTCTCGCAGACGCCCGACATCTACCTCGCGAACTCCATGAACTCGCTCCGGATCGAGGGGCAGAAGACCGCGTCCATCGAGATCGCGCAGCAGCTCGGGTGGTCGTCGCCCGACTGGATCGTCATCCCTGGCGGCAACCTGGGGAACGCGAGCGCCGTGGGGAAGGGGTTCGTGCTCATGAAGGAGCTCGGGGTCATCGACCGGCTCCCGAGGCTCGTGGTCGCGCAGGCCGAGAACGCCAACCCCCTCTGGAGAGCGACCACCGGCGCCGGGCTCAAGGCGGCCCCGGGCGTGACGATCGCGCCCGTCACCGCGAAGAAGACGCTCGCGTCGGCCATCCAGATCGGGGATCCGGTCTCGGCGAAGCGCGCCCTGCGCGCGCTGGCGGCGCTGGACGGCGTCGTCGAGCAGGCGTCCGAGCAGGAGCTCGCCGACGCCTGCGCCCGGGCCGACCGGGCCGGGATGTTCACCTGCCCGCACACGGGCGTGGCGCTCGCGGCGCTGGAGAAGCTCGCGGCGCGCGGCGTGATCAAGCGGAGCGACCACGTCGTGGTGGTCTCCACCGCGCACGGGCTCAAGTTCTCCGACTTCAAGGTCGGCTACCACGAGGCGTCGCTGCCGGGGCTCGCCGCGCCGCTCCGAAACGGCAGCGTGAAGCTCGCGCCGACGCTGGGCGCGGTCCACGACGCGATCGCCGCCCGCTTCGGACGGAGCTAGGACGGGACGCATGACCAACTCCGATCGCGACGCCGTGGGCGACGTGGGCACGCTCCGCGCGGAGCACGACGCGCTCGCGGAGCAGCTTCGGACGCTCCGCTCCGTCGACGAGCTGCGGACGGCGGCCTACACCGGCTTCGCCACCGCGCTCTCCTTCGGCCTGACGCTCAAGTTCGCGTGGGACCGCTGGGGCTGGAGCAAGCTGCCGAAGCCTCCACCCCGCGGCCGCTACCCGGTCCTCGTGATCCTGGGGGCCGTCCTCTTCACCGCGCTCCTCTGGGGCACCGTGCGCGCTGTTCGCCGCGCGCGTGCGCACCGCGCGACGGAGGATCTGCTGATCGCCCGCTTCGAGGAGCTTCGCCGCACGCTGAGGCTCGACGCGTGAGCCCGGCAGGCCGCAGGGGGAGGGCGGCGGGCCGTGGGCGCTTCCTGGTCGTCGAGGGGCTCGACGGCGCGGGGACCACGACGCAGGCGCGGCTGCTGGGCGACCGGCTGAGGAGCGCGGGGCGCCGGGTCCACGTCACCGCGGAGCCATCGGGCGGGCCGGTCGGGGCGCTGGTGCGCCAGATCCTCTCCGGCCGGCTGCGTGGCCGCGCGCCCGACGGCGCGTTCGACGCCGACGCGCTGGCGCTGCTCTTCGCCGCGGACCGCGTCGACCACGCGCGCGCCGAGATCCTCCCCGCGCTCGCCGAGGGGATCGACGTGATCTCGGATCGCTACACGCTCTCCTCGCTCGCGTACCAGTCGCTGACCACCGGCGATCCGCGCTGGGTCCAGGCGATCAACTCGCGCGCGCCGGCACCGGACGTGACCATCTTCCTGCGCGTCGGGCACTCGGTCGCGTTCGAGCGCCGGCGCGCGGCCTCACACGCGCGCGAGATCTACGAGAAGGCCGCGTTCCAGCGGCGCGTCGCCGAGGCGTACGAGCGCGCCATCGCAGTCCTGCGCCGAAAGGGGGAGCGGGTGGAGATCCTCGACGGATCAGCCGCGCCCGCTGCGGTCACCGACGCGATCGAGCGCGTCGTCGGGGCGCTCAGGCCGGCGCGGCGCTGACGCGCCGGCGGGCTACGTCTCGAAGCGGTCGATCTTGCCGTTCTTCTGGAGGATCTCCAGGGCGCCCTTCATGGCCTTCTCCCGATCGCCGCCCTGAAGCTTCACGACGAGTGGAGCGACCTTCGGATCGGCCGGGCGCACGGCGACGGCCCAGCCCTCGCCCAGATCCCTGTCGGCCGTGACCCTGCACTCGGTGTTGCCGATGAAAGCGCGCGCCATCGAACTCTCCTGGAAGCGAAAGGGGTCGAAAACCTGCGGGAAGATAGCGCAAAGACGCTGGATTCGAAAGGCGAACGTGCGCGTGCGAGGGCACCTCCTCACCGGGCGGATCCGTGGTTAGAGTGGGGGGTCAGCTTGGATGGAGGCGGGGCCATGGAGAGGCTGCAGCTCGACGTCAACGGGTGCTTCGACGCCAGCGCGGGCGGGCTCGCGCGCGGGGAGCTGGCGGCGCTGGAGGGCGCGGCGCGCGAGGCCTTCGACG
>JBAVTL010000280.1:0-22859 GCA_049696175.1 Anaeromyxobacteraceae bacterium | reverse complement strand
CCGAGCACGCAGGGAGCCGCAGCGCGGCCGGGCTCACGAGCTCCGCGCTCCTCTCGCAGGCCGCCTCGGCGGCCGACCTGCTCCTCGCCGGGGCGGGGCCGCAGGCGCTCGAGATCTTCCCGAAGGGAGCCCTCGACCAGGACCTGCAGCAGGTGGATCTCCGCGCCCTGAACTCCTGGCGCCTCGCGCTCCACGAGGTGCCGACGCTCGAGCTCCTGGAGGTGCTCCTCGTCAACGCCACCGCCCCCTTCGTCATGACCGCCCGGCTCAAGCCGCTCATGCTCCGCTCGGCGACGCCGCCGCCAGGGACCGCGACGAGCGCCGACGCCGCCCGCCACGTGGTCCTCGTCAGCGCGATGGAGGGACAGTTCTACCGGACCCTCAAGACCGACCGTCACCCGCACACCAACATGGCCAAGGCGGCGCTGAACATGCTGGTCCGGACGAGCGCTGCGGACCTCGTGAAGGACGGCATCTTCCTCAACGCCGTGGACACCGGCTGGGTCACGGACGAGGATCCGGCCCCGATCGCTGCGCGAAAGGCCGAGGAGCACGCCTTCAGCCCGCCGCTCGACATCGTCGACGGCGCGGCACGCATCGTCGCCCCGATCTTCGAGGGCTTTCGGACGGGCCAGCACCAGGCCGGTCACTTCTACAAGGACTACCGGCCGGCGCCCTGGTAGTGCCTTCGGAGCACGGGAGCGGCAGGAACGTCCGTTTGCCCGGGTCCACTTCGCGGCCGCATTCGGGTAGAGTCCTGCCCCTTCTCTGCTCGAGGGTCTACTGCCATGGCGCGTCAGGAAGAGTTCGTCCCCAAGTGGATCGCGTGGGAGATCACGCGCAAGTGCAACCTCCGCTGCGTCCACTGCCGCTCCTCGTCCGACCTGACCTCGGCCGCCGGGGGCTTCAGCACCGCCGAGGCCTTCAAGTTCCTCGACGAGCTCGCGGCCTACGCAAAGCCCGTGCTGGTGCTCTCCGGCGGTGAGCCGCTGCTCCGCCCCGACGTCTGGGAGATCGCCGCGCACGGCACGGGGCTCGGCCTCCGCATGTGCCTCGCGACCAACGGCCTCCTGGTGGACGACGCCGCCTGTGCGCGCATGAAGCAGGCCGGCATCCGCATGGTCTCGCTCTCACTCGACGGGGCCACCGCCGCCACCCACGACGACTTCCGCCAGGCCCCCGGCGCCTTCGACGCCACGGTGCGTGCCGCCCGGTGCCTGAAGGCCAACGGCATCCCGTTCCTGGTGAACTCTTCCTTCACCAAGCGGAACAAGGAGGAGATCCCCCGCGTCTACGCGCTCGCCAAGGAGCTCGGCGCCAAGGCCTGGTACATGTTCATGATCGTGCCCACCGGGCGCGGCGCCGACATCATGAACGAGCTGCTGCCCACCGAGGCCTACAACGAGGTCCTCGACTGGCACTACGAGACCGAGATGCAGGAGCCGGAGATGATGATGCGGCCCACCTGCGCGCCGCACTACTACCGGATCGTGCTCCAGAAGAACAAGGAGCGCGCGAAGGAGGATCGGCTCGAGCGGCGCTCCCTCTCGTTCTCGACGGGCGGCGGGAAGGGCTGCATCGCCGCGCAGACCATCTGCCTCATCGACGCCTTCGGCAACGTCCAGGCCTGCTCCTACATGGCGGCCAGCGCCGGCAACGTGAAGCAGACCCCCTTCAAGGAGATCTGGGAGGAGTCGGCGCTCTTCAAGCAGCTGCGGGACTTCGACTCCTACAAGGGGCGCTGCGGCGCCTGCGAGTACCTCAACGTCTGCGGCGGCTGCCGCGCGCGGGCCGAGGCCATCCACGGCGACCGGCTCGCCGAGGAGCCGTTCTGCGACTACGTGCCCCTCCGGCTCCGCAAGGACGCGCCCGCACCCTGACGCCCGACGCGCGCCCGCCCGGGCTCTCGTCCCTGCATCCCTCGCCCCTCCCACGGGCACGCCCAAGCGCGCGGGTGCGCCACCTCACCTCTCGGCGAGGATCCGCACCGGCATCACCATCGCGTTGAGCCCGTCGAACTGGAGGCGGCGCTGGAGTTGGTAGGCGGTCTCGTTGTGCAGCAGCTTCTGGTACCAGTGCTCCCGCTGGAAGACGAGCTTCCCTGCGAAGAAGACGGCGCGCGGGTACTCCTTCGAGACGGCGACGCAGAGCTGCTCCGCGACCGCGGTCGCCTCGGTCCCGACCTCCATGCGGAAGTCGGCGGCGAGCTTCAGCCGGTGGGCGAGATCGACGTACTGCTCGAGCGCCTGGCTGGTCCGCAGCCGGACGCGGTCCACCTCCTCGACCCCCTTCATGGCCGCCGAGTCCACGACGCCGACCGAGATGAAGATGAAGTTCTTGAAGTGGCCGGGGAACGTCCGCTGCACCGTGAGGAGCGCGTGGACGCCCAGGCCGCCGTAGCCGCCGACGAGCAGCACCGCCGTCTGCGCCTTCGGATCCAGGACCGGCCGCTCGCCGCTGCCGTGGGGCGGGAGCACCTCCAGGATGCCGTCCAGACGCTGCAGGTTGGCCTGCACGTTCCGGTAGTGACGCCGGATGAGGAAGCAGAGCCCGATCACGAGGCTCGTGGCGACGATCGTCACCCCCCCCCCCTGCTGCCCCTTCTCGTAGACGGTCCCCGCCAGGATCGACACGCAGAGCGCGAAGGCGAGGGAGTGGATGGCGAGGCCGCGCCGCCGGCCGGTCTCCGGGTGGCGCCACCAGTAGCGGAGCATGGCGAACTGCGAGAGCGAGAAGGTCACGAAGACGTTGATCGAGTACATCGTGACGAGGGTCAGGATGTCGCCGCGGGTCCAGAGGAGCGTGGCGAGCGAGGCCCCCCCCATCAACAGCACGCCGTTCTGCATCGAGAGCCGGTCGGAGAGCTGCGCGAACCGGTGTGGCAGCCACGAGTCCGTGGCCATGTTGGCCATCACCCGCGGGCCGTCGATGAAGCCGGCCTGCGCCGCGACCACCAGGAGCGCGGCCTCGGCCGCCAGGGTCAGGACCACGAAGCCGCGCCCGATCCGGACGCCGCCCACGCTCCAGCCGCCAGCGAAGCGCTCGAGCAGCACCGCGTTCATCGTCTTCCCCTCCACCGGCGAGACGCGGAAGAGCAGGTAGAGGACCAGGATGCCTGCCGCCGTGACCGCCAGCGAGGCCGCCATGTACGTCATCGTCCGGCGCGCGGTGTGGACCTTCGGCTCGCGCATGATCTGGATGCCGTTGGAGACGGCCTCGATACCGGTGTAGGTGCCGGCGCCCATCGAGTACGCGCGCACGAAGACCGCGAGCAGGCCGAAGACGCCGAGCTCGGCCACCCCGGAGCGGAAGCCCTGGCGCACCTCCCCCGCCACGCGCGGGATCTCCGGCAGGTGCGTGCCCAGGCCGGCGACGATCAGGACGAGGTGGGTGACGACGAAGAGGGCGAAGATGGGGGCGAGGAACGACACCGACTCCTTCACGCCGCGGAGGTTCAGGACGACCAGGAAGCCGATCGCCGCGGCCTCCACGAGCAGCTTCCAGCCCGCCAGGTGCGGGGGGATGAAGCTGAAGATCGCGTCCCCGCATGAGGCGATCGAGACCGAGATGGTGAGGACGTAGTCCACCACCAGCGCCGACCCCGAGACCACCCCGGCCTTCGGACCGAGCAGCTCGGTCGCGACGACGTAGCCGCCGCCGCCGAAGGGGAAGCGCTTGATGATCTGCGAGTACGCGACCGAGATCACGAGGACCGTGAAGCCCGTGGCGAGCGCCAGCCCGACCGCGAGGTAGCCGTGATGCCCCAGCGCGCGAAAGGCCTCGTCGGGACCGTAGGCGCTGGAGGAGAGCCCGTCCGCGCCCAGGCCGACCCAGGCGAGGAGCGCGACCAGTGAGATGGTGTGGTGGGTGCGGGGATCCTGCACGTCGCGCGGTGCACCGAAGAGGAGCTGGCGAAGGCGCGAGCGCTGCGATGGCGCTGCCGGTGGGATGGGAGCTGGCTCTGGAGAGCTGTCTGGAGACACTTTCATGCGGTCTTCAGGATGCCGATCTCCCTGTCAGCCGTGCGTCAAGAGCGGGCGGCGCCACGTCAAGACCGCATCAACGCCGCCGATCGCCCGTTTGGGGTGCGCACCGGCCGACCGGTCTTGACGGCTTCTTGACGGGGTCCGGCGCGGCTTTGACGCACGCACGATGGGCGTCGGCATAGTCTGGAACCGTGGCGGCGTGCTCGACGCCGCCTGTCGTGGGAGTTGGCCCGTTCGAGCGCGGGAGCAGCGACGTGACCGAGACGCGTTACAGCTTCGTCGAGTACCTCCGGGCGGTCGCGGTGATCTCCGGGACCACCGCGCTCGCGGCCGGCACGCGGGCGCTTTTCCACGTGCCCGACATCGAGATGCTCTTCCTGCTCGGCGTGGTCATCACCGCGCTGACGAGCCGCCGCCGCGCGTCGCTCTTCGCGGCCGTGCTGGCCGTGATCGCGTACGACTACTTCTTCGTGCCGCCGGCCTACACGCTCGACGTGACGGACACGCGGTACCTGCTCACCTTCGGCATGATGTTCGGCGTGAGCCTCATCATCGCCAACCTCACCCACCGCCTCCGCGAGGGGCAGCACGCCGCCTTCGTCCGCGATCACCGATCGTCGATCCTCTATGCGCTCACCCGCGGCCTCGGCGCGGCGCCCGACGAGCGCGGCATCGCGGAGGCCAGCGTCGAGGCGGCGGCCGCCGTCTTCGACGCCGACGTGGTCTTCCTCGCCGTCCGCGGCGAGCGGCTCGAGCCGGTGGCCGCGATGCCCGCAGCGACGGTCCTCGACCCCTCCGAGGTGGAGGTGGCCCACTGGGTCGTGGCGCGCGGCCAGCCGGCCGGGCTCGGGTCCGACGTGCTCGGCGCCGAGCCCGTCCTCTGCGCCCCGGTCCGCGCCTGGGGGGAGGTGGCCGCCGTCATCGCGCTCCGTCCGCGCGGCGACCGGGTCCCCGACGCCGACCAGCGCTCGCTCCTGGAGGCGATCGGCAGGCAGGCGGCGCTGGCGCTCGACCGGGTCAGGCTCTCCGAGCAGGCTCGCCAGTCGACGCTCCGCGCGGAGACCGAGCAGCTCCGCAGCGGCCTGCTCTCTGCCGTCTCGCACGACTTCCGCACGCCGCTCGCGGCGGTGGTCGGCGCGGCCACCACGCTGCGCGACGAGGCCGACGCCCTCGACGCCCAGACGCGCCGTGAGCTGACCGAGGCGATCTGCGACGAGGCCGAGCGCCTGGAGCGGCTGGTCTCGAACCTGCTCGACATGACCCGGCTCGACTCCGGCACGGTCGAGCCGAAGCGGGAGTGGGTCCCGCTCGACGAGGTGGTGGGGAGCGCGCTTGGGCGCCTGGAGCGGCTGCTGACCGGGCGCAGGATCACGACGACCATCCCGGCGGACGCGGCGATCGTCTCGATCGATCCCATCCTCGTCGAGCAGCTCTTCGTGAACCTGCTGGAGAACGCCGCCAAGTACACGCCGGCCGGCTCCGCGATCGAGCTGGACGCCTCCCGCGACGGCGCGGCCGTCGTCCTGGAGATCTCCGATCACGGCCCGGGGATCCCGGCGGGCGACGAGGAGCTGATCTTCGAGCGGTTCCGCAGGGGCGCGCACCCCGGCGTACGCGGCGTCGGGCTCGGCCTCGCGGTGTCGCGGGCCATCGCGACGGCCCACGCCGGGACGCTCACGGCGCGGAGCCGCGCTGGGGGAGGCGCCACCTTCCGGCTCACGCTGCCCCTGCCGGCAGAGCCTCCGCCCTTCCCCTCCGAGCCCGGTGAAGGGGTCGCGCCATGAGCGAGGACGGACCGCTGGTGCTGGTGGTCGAGGACGAGCCGCAGGTCTGCCGCTTCCTCCGGGCCGCCCTCTCCTCCCACGGCTTTCGGCTGCTCGAGGCAGGGACGGTCCGGGAGGCGGAGCAGCTCGCGACGAGCCACAACCCGGAGGTCTACCTGCTCGACCTCGGCCTGCCGGACGGCGACGGCATCGACCTGACACGGCGGCTGCGCGAGTGGACGAGGGCACCGATCATCGTCCTGTCGGCGCGTGGGAGGGAGGAGGACAAGGTCGACGCGCTCGACGCCGGCGCGGACGACTACCTCACGAAGCCCTTCGGCGTGAACGAGCTGCTGGCCCGCCTGCGGGTGGCGCTCCGCCACGCTCACGGCGGCCCGCCCGAGGAGCCGGTGATCGAGGCGGGACCGCTCCGGATCGACCTCGCGCGGCGCGAGGTGACGATCGAGGGGCGCGACGTGCGCCTCACCCCCACCGAGTACAAGCTCCTGGCGCTCCTGGCGCGCCACGCCGGGAAGGTGCTGACGCACCGGCAGATCCTCCGCGAGGTCTGGGGTCCCAACGCCACCGAGGCCCACTACGTCCGGGTTCACATGGCCGAGCTGCGCAAGAAGATCGAGACGGACCCGGCCCGGCCGCGGCTCCTCGTCACGGAGCCGGGCGTCGGCTACCGGCTGAGGGATCGGCTCGAGCCAGGGTGACCGCTCGCCCTCGGCGAGTCGCGGCGCAGGCGTGCTAACCTGAGCAGGTGAAAGCCGCGTCCTCCTCCCGTGCCCGCGCGACAGGCGCCCTCCTCGCCCTGCTGCTCACGTCCGGCGCCACCGCGGCGGAGCCGCCCCTCCCGACACCGATCGGCTCGGCTGAGGCGATCGAGCCCGGCGGCGCTCGCGTGGCGCTATCCCCGGCGACCGAGCCCATAGTCGATCCCTCCTCGACCTTCCGGGTCCTGCTGCCCGGACGGAGCGACGACGCGCGGCTCTCGCTGCTCGATGCCGGAGAGGACCTGGTCCTGGCCAGGGCCACGCGCGAGGTCGGCGCGGAGACTGTCCTCACGGTGACCCCGCTCCAGCCGCTGGTCCCCGCCTCGCACTACCTGCTGCGCGTCGAGGGCGCCCGCGCACGCGACCTGCACGACGGCGCTGGGCGGGCGGCGGGGCCGGTCGAGCTGCGCTTCGTCGCGGCCGGCGCGCCCCCACCGCAGCCGGAGAAGAAGGCCGCCAGGGTCAGGCGCCGGCGCTGAAGGCGCCGGTCCTTTCGCCGTCTCTCAGCCCGCTGCGATCAGCGGCAGGACCGGCAGGTCCGCCTCGCAGAAGTCGTATCGCCCGAGCGTGTCGCGCCCGGCCCACTCCATCGCGGCCACGGCGATCGCCTGCGGCTCGGCCCCCGCAGGCAGCGTGCAGGCGTAGAAGGCGAGCTCCACCTCGAGGTCGGGGTACCGGTGGACGTGGCGCGTCAGGCTTGCGCCAACCACCACGTCGCAGGCCAGCTCCTCACGGATCTCGCGGACGAGGGCGGCTGGCTCGGACTCGCCCGGCTCCACCTTCCCTCCCGGGAACTCCCACTGACCGCCCCGCTCGGCCCCATCCAGGCGGCGCGTGACGAGGATCGACCCGCCGCGCCGGATCACGGCGGCGACGACGAGGACCCTGCGGACCGCGATCACGGCAGGTCGAGGGCGAAGAGCGTCCCGGCGTTGCCGAGGACGTAGCCGCGGCCGCCCGCGAACGCGGCGCTGCCGTTGACCCCCTGCCCTCCGTCGAAGACGCGAACGACCGCCCCCGTGGAAGGATCGAGGAACCGGAGGCCGCCCATTCCAGCCGGCACCGCGATCCACCGGCCGGCGCCCACGGGGGACGAGACCGGCGCGCCCTCTCCGATCGAGGACTTCCAGAGGAGCGTCCCCTTGTCGGGGCTCAGCGACTCGACCGCGCTCGTCGTCACGACCACCAGCGTGGCGCCGGCGTAGGCGAGGCGGGTCGCGTCGGGGACCGAGACCTGCCAGAGCGTCTTCCCGGACTGCGGGTCGAGGGCCAGCACGGCGCCCGAGTACGCCGCGGCGAAGAGCCGCCCGCCCGCGAGGGCGAGAGAGTCCACGTCTACGTGCTTCCCCTCCGGCGCCACCTTGCGCTCCCAGCGCGGCTTGCCCGAGGAGACCTCGAGCGCCGCCACGAAGCCATCGGAGAAGGCCGCGTACGCCGTGCCGTCGCGCACGACGACGTCGGCGGCGCCCCGGATCGTGAAGCCCTCGCGGCGGTCCCGCCGGTGATGCCAGCGCCAGGCGCCGGTCTGCGCGTCGATCGCGAGGAGCGTGTCCTCGAGCGTGGCGACGAGGACGAGCCCACCAGCCACCGCTGGACGCGTGCCCAGCTCCTGCTTCGCGTCGTAGCGCCAGCGGACCTTGCCGGTGGAGAGCTCGACCGCGTACAGGACGCCGCCGCTCGAGCCAGCGTAGACCACGCCGCCTGCGACGGTCGGCGGCGCGCCGAAGGAGCCCGCACCTTCCAGGTCCCACGCCAGCGTGCCATCGCGCCGGAAGGCGTGCAGCCAGCCGTCTCGGGTACCTACGACCACGATCCCGGTCACCGGATCGACGGCGGGCCCACCGGGCTCCTGCGATCGCCACGCGCCCAGCTCCTGGCCGACGAGCGCCCGCCTCCAGGCGACCGAGAAGACCTGCAGCGGCGCCCGCGGAAGCCGGCTCTCCAGCCCGGGCATGGCGGCCAGCAGGACGGCGAGGCCGGCGGCGATCATCTACTTCGCGCCCAGGCGCGCGAGCCGGTCCGCCGCCTCGCCGGCGAGCTGCGAGCCCTTGTGACGCTCCGCGAACCCCTCGAGCAGCTTCCTCGCCTCGTCCTTCTTGCCCGCGATGGAGAGCACGCGGGCACGCTCGAGGTCGGCGTGATCGGAGTAGCCCGCGACCTCACGGCCCGAGCGATCCCACGCCGCGGCAGCCTCGTCGAGCTTCCCCGTGGACTCGAGCGCCATCGCGATCCCTTCGAGCGCGCCGAACCGCAGGGAGTCACCGGAGGAGGTCTCCGAGAGGTAGCTCCGGTAGCTGGCGATGGCCGCGTCGGCCGCTCCAAGCCGGTACTGCGCGTCGGCCTTCATGAGCAGCGCGAGCCGGCCGGCGGCGCTGGAGGGGTACTCGGCGAGCGCCAGGTCCGCCGCCGCGATCACGGCCTTCTGACGCTCGGCGTCGTTCGCGTAGAACGGACCTGCGACCCCGGGGAGCGGGACCGCCGAGACCTCGGCGCCGGCGGCGCGGAGGACCTCGTAGGCCAGCGCGCCGGCCTTCGCCTCGCGCGCGCCGGCCGCCAACGCCGCGATGATCGCCACCACCACGGCGACGGCGACGACGAGGGCGATGGTGCGCGCGTTCTTCTTGTGGCCGGTGATCCAGTCGACGGCGCGGGTAGCCACCTTCTGGAAGTTGTCCGGCGCCTTCAGGTCCTTGCGGGTGAGGACTTCTTCGTTCGACATGATGGGCTGCCTCGCGGAATCACTCGGGAATTCGGGCCAATCTAGAGGGGGGTCCGAGGGCCGTCAAGCGGCTCGACGCTACTTGCGCCTCTTCTTGAGGTGCTCTCCGCGCCGGTCCTTGCCGGCGCCCTTGGCCTTCGCGCGCAGCTTCCCCCGCGCGCGCCCCTTGCGCTCGACCTTGCGCTCGACCTTGCCCTTGGCGCCGCCCTCGGCCTCGGCTTTGACCTCGGCCTCGGCCTTCGTCGGCGGCCTGAGCCGCCGCTTGCGCTGCTTGAAGATGAGCCGCATCGGCACCTCGAGCCCGAAGGACTCGCGGAGCCGGTTCTCGACGAAGCGCCGGTAGCTCTCGCTGATCGCGTCCGGCCGGTTGCACTGGATGACGAAGGTCGGCGGGGCGTACGCCACCTGCGCGACGTAGTAGAGCTTGACGGGGAGCCCGCGCCAGAGCGGCGCCGGGTGCTCGAGCTGGATCGTCTCCAGCAGCTCGTTCAGCTGCGGCGTGGGGAAGCGCGCGCGGTACTGCTCGACCAGCCGGGCCGCCTTCTCCAGCACGCGGGTGACCCCGCGCCTCTCCTTCGCCGAGGTGAACACGAACGGCGCGTAGGAGACGAACGGGAGCCGCTTGAGCAGCTCCTTCCGGTACCACTCCTGCGTGGCCCCCTCGCGCTCGGCGATGTCCCACTTGTTGACGACGACGACGAGCGCCTTCGCCTTCTCGTCCACGAGCCCCAGGAGGCGCGCGTCCTGCTCCACGCCCGCCTCGGTCGCGTCGAGCAGGCAGGCCACCACCTCGGCCTGGTCGATCGCCTTCATGGATCGGACCACCGAGTAGGCCTCGACCTTGAGCGCGATCGACGCCTTGCGCCGGATCCCGGCGGTGTCGGTGACGACGAAGCGCCGCCCCTTGTGCTCGACGAGGCTGTCGATCGAGTCGCGCGTCGTGCCCGGGATGTCCGAGACGACGAACCGCTCCTCGCCCAGCAGCGCGTTCACGAAGGTGCTCTTGCCCACGTTCGGCCGGCCGACGATGGCGATCCGGATGTCGCCGGTGGGCTGATCGCTCTCGGCGACCTCCTCCGGCTCGTCGGCCTCCTCGGGCGGCGGCGGCAGCTCGGGGACCTCGAGCTTCGCGATGATCTCCTCCACCAGATCGTTGACGCCCCGGCCGTGCTCGGCCGAGACGGCGTGCACCGACCCGAAGCCGAGCGCGTAGAAGTCGGCGAGCGGGGCCTCCGCCTCGGTGGCGAAGTGGTCGATCTTGTTCACCGCGACGAAGAGGTGCTTGCCCGAGCGGCGGAGCATCTCGGCCAGCGCGCGGTCCACGTCGGTGAGCCCGTCGCGCCCGTCTACCACCAGGACCACGGCGTGTGCCTCGTCGACCGCCAGCTGGGCCTGCTGCTTCACCTGCTGGATGAGCCGGTCGCGCGACTCGGGCTCGAAGCCGCCGGTGTCGACCACCGACCACGCGCGGTTGTCCCACTCGAAGTCTGCGTAGTTCCGGTCGCGGGTGACGCCGGGGACGTCCTCGACGATGGCGACCCTCCGCCCGGCCAGCCGGTTGAAGAGGGTCGACTTGCCGACGTTGGGGCGCCCGACGAGGGCGATGAGGGGGCGGACGATTGGGGTCACAGGCCGAGCTTCTCCAGAGACTTGGGGCGCTCGCTCCAGCGCTCCTCGACCTTCACGTTGAGGGCCAGGAAGACCTTGCAGCCCAGCAGCCGCTCCATGTGGTGCCTCGCCTGGGTGCCGATCTTCTTCAGCATCAGCCCGCCCTTCCCGATGACGATCCCCTTCTGCGTCTCGCGCTCCACGAAGATCCGCGCGGAGATCCGGACCAGGCCGCCGCGATCCGTCCGCTGCGACTCGTCGAACTCCTCGATCTCGATGGCGCAGGAGTACGGGATCTCGTCGCGCGTCTGGAGCATCACCTGCTCCCGGATGTACTCGGCGACCAGCGTGCGCTCCGCCTGGTCGGTGAGCATGTCCTTGGGGAAGAGCAGGTGATCCGACTCCGGGAGGTGCGCGGCGAGCACCTTCAACAGCTCGTCCACGTTCTCACCGTCGAGCGCGGAGAACGGCACCATCTCTGCCCAGCCGTGGAGATCCTTGTAGGCGTCCATCACCGGGAGCAGCGTGGCGCGCGGCGCCCGGTCCATCTTGTTGATCCCCAGGATCGCCGGCTTGCCGCGCTTCGCGACCTCGGCCGCGGCCCAGCGGGTGGTCTCGCCGATGTCGACCTTCCCCTCGGGGCTCGTCCCGGCCTCGACGAGGAAGAGGACGGCGTCGACCTCCGGGAGCGTCGAGAGCGCCACCTCGACCATCCTCCGGTTGAGCACCCCCTTCGCCTTGTGGAGGCCGGGGGTGTCGAAGAAGGCGATCTGCGCCCCCTCCCCGTTCCAGACCCCAAGGATGCGGGTGCGGGTCGTCTGCGGTCGCGGCGTCACGATGGCGACCTTCTCGCCGAGGACGCGGTTCAGCAGCGTGGACTTCCCCACGTTGGGGCGTCCGACGATCGCCACGAAGCCGGCGCGTAGCTTCTGCTTCTTCTTGGTCACGTTAGACGCGAAGGCCCGGAGGGCGGCCGGTTGGACCGGCCGGCCCGCGCCGGGCCTACTGCGGGTCGATCCTTTCCGCTTAGGGCATGGCCCCGCGGGTGATGGTCACCTTCTCGAGCTTCACCTTGGCGTTGCCGGCGCGGGTGATCTTGGGGATGAGCTCACCCCCCGTGACCACCTCGCCGAAGATGGTGTGCCCCTTGTCGAGCCAGGGGGTCGCCACCTCGGTGATGAAGAACTGCGAGCCGTTGGTGCCCGGCCCCGCGTTGGCCATCGCGAGGAGGCCCGGCTTCGTGAACTTGTTGTCCGGGCCGATCTCGTCCTGGAAGCGGAAGCCAGGGCCACCGGTGCCGGTCCCGAGCGGATCGCCCCCCTGGATCATGAAGTCCGGGATCACGCGGTGGAACATCGTGCCGTCGTAGAGCGGCTTGCCGCTCTGCTTCTGGCTGGTCCGGGGATCCGTCCAGTCCTTCGTCCCCTCGGCGAGCCCGACGAAGTTGGCGACGGTCACCGGCGCCTTCTCGGGGAGGAGCTTCACCACGATGGTGCCCATGGACGTCTGGAAGGTCGCAAAGAGCTGCTCGGCCATTTCCGGTTCTCCTCTCCGGGTTACTTGCAGGTGGGGCGCTTGGTGGTGACGACGATCTTCTCCAGCCGCGTCTGGCCGGGGCCGGCCTTGGCGATCTCGGTGACCCTCTCGCAGCCGCAGACCCCCTCGCCGAAGTGGACGTAGCCGCAGATCCCCGACGGCGCGGTGCTGCACTCGCGCGGGTTCAGGTGCGCCGTGACCACCTCGGTGATGAAGAACTGCGAGCCGTTGGTGTTCGGGCCCGAGTTGGCCATCGCCAGCTGGCACGGCGCCGCGAACGGCGTCGCCGGCGGCTTCTCCAGCTCGTCGGCGAAGCGGAACCCCGCGTCACCGGTGCCGAACGGGCGGCCGGCGCTGGTCGATGCCTGGCCCAGCTCGGCGCCGCGGGAGAGCGGATCGCCCCCCTGGATCATGAAGCCCGGGATCACCCGGTGGAAGAGCGTCCCGTCGTAGAGGGGCTTCTTGTTCTGGGGCTGCCCCGTGGCGGGGTCCGTCCACGCCTTCTTGCCCATCGCGAGCTCGACGAAGTTCTTCACCGCGTTCGGCGCCTTCTTCTCGAGCAGCCGGACTCCGATGACGCCACGCGAGGTGTGGAAGACCGCGTAGGTGTCCGCGGCGATGGCCGCGCCGGGCGCCGCGACCGCGGCGAGGCCGACGAGGGCGGCGACGGTGAGACGATGGAGGGAGGTGTGGCTCATATCGGCGGGAATCTAGCCGCGAGCGGCTGCGCAAGCAAATGCCAAGGCGTGTGGGGGGGCGCCTACCCGCCCTTCGCCGCGAGCCTTTCCGTGAGGGCCCTGAGGCAAAGGAGGGCTGCCGCCTGCTCGGCGTCCTTCTTGGAGCGCCCCTCGGCGCGGGCGACCAGCTCGGGGACGACCTCGACCTCGACGACGAAGACCTTCGCGTGGTCCGGGCCGCGCTCCTCCAGGATCCGGTAGCCCGGCACCGCCTTCAGGCGGCCGTACGCCAGCTCCTGGAGCTGGGTCTTGTAGTCGCGGTCGAGCGTCCCGGCGACCGCGCGCTCGAACGCCTCCCCCAGGAACCGGTCGATGAGCGTGAGGACCGCCGGCAGCCCCCCCGAGAGGAAGAGGACGGCGATGACCGCCTCCATGGCGTCGCAGAGCAGAGAGGCCTTCTCCCGCCCCCGCGTCAGCTCCTCGCCGCGTCCAAGCCTCAGCAGCGGCCCCAGGTCGAGCGCCCTCGCCATCTCCGAGAGCCCCTGCTCGTCCACGACCGCCGCCCGCATCTTGGACAGCTCACCCTCGCGCGCCTCGGGGAAGCGCTCCATCAGCCGCTGAGAGACGGCGAGGTCGACGACGGCGTCGCCGAGGAACTCGAGCCGCTCGTTGTCCGAGCCCACCGCGTCGCGGTGCTCGTTGACCCAGCTCTTGTGCGTGAGCGCGGCGAGGGCGAGCGACTGATCGGGGAAGGAGACCCCTAGCCGCGCCTCGAGCGCGGCGACGAGACCGGGCGCGTCCATCAGCTGGCCGCACCCTCGGGGACGAAGTTCGCCACCAGGATGGCTGCGGCCATCTTGCGCGGCGCCCCCATCGCCTGGCGCTGCCGATCCAACTGGCGGTAGAGGACGTACCCCTCCGCCACCTGATCGATCTGGATGAGCAGCCGCCAGCCCCCGTGCTCCTGAGAGAAGACCGCCTCGAAGTCGGTGCGCTTGAGGACGCGCGCCGCGCCGTACGGGCGGCCGTCGATGTCGACGACGACGTAACGGACCTCGTCGTCGCCGCCGTCCTCGATGAGGACGTTCATGATCCAGATCTCACCCGGCCTGGGCAGCAGGTGGTGCGGCACCTCGACCGGGGCGCCGGGGATCTCCCCGCCGAAGTCCTGCGCGACGTCCACGTAGGCGACGCGCGCGTCGGCGCCCAGCGCGCTGGCGACGACGCTGCGCGTTCCAGGGAAGTCGGACAGCTCGAACCGGTCCGTCCAGACGTCGCCGCTCGGGCCGATGAGCCGCCCCTTGAAGCGGGTCCCCATCTCTCGCGTCGCGACGAAGCGGTAGCGGGTGCCGGCGTACTCGAACTCCTGGATCAGCTCGATCATCGCGTTCGGCGCGACGATCGAGTCGGCGCCGAAGACCTGCGAGACGGCCGCGAGCGTCAGGGCGGTGCGGGGGGCGGCGGTCGCCACCAGCCCCGCCGAGCCCTCGACCGGGGGAGGACCCGCCCGCGGCGCGATCTGCGACGGGACCGGGCTCTCCGGCCGCATCTGGTTCACGTTGCCGACGAGGTACATCTCGAGCTCCGTCGCCGTCGGGAACTCGGAGAGGACGAGCGGAGGGAAGTCGCTGGCGACCTCGTAAGGCGTGCCGCCCACGGGCGCGACGCGCGTCACCCGGATCCCCTCGGACGTCCCGATGATCTCGAAGGCGTGCGTCGCCGTCTTGAGCACCGCGCGCGCCACCAACCGCTCGGGATCGATCTGGGCGTCGATGCGCGCGAGCCGCATCCGCAGCGCCACGTCCTGGAGCGCGGCGGCGCGCTGCTGGAGCGCCTGGGCCACGAACTGCTCGATCCCCGCGACCTTGTCGTGCGCGTAGAAGTTGACCGGCCCGAGCGACGAGAGGGGCGCGTCCACGAACCGGAGGTGGTCGTGGCCGGTGACGACGAAGCGCGCCTTCTGGATCGGCTGGCCGGTCGCCGGGTGGACCACCCGCCCGAAGGTCAGCTCCCCCTCGAGCGACTCGCGGTCCGCGCCGAACCGGACGGGGACGCCGAGCGCGGTGAGCTTCCGCGAGGCGATCTGGTTGAGCCGCTCGCGGGGGATCTTCCCGATGATTGTGTGTTCGCCTTCGGACATGGACGAATCCCTGGCGGGACGTGCTTGGGGAGAGCCTACCGCAGATCGGCGCGGCGCCGGGCGCTACCCCGCGCCCCGGCGCGGCTTCTCGAGGACTGCGATGAGGTCCAGAGCCTCGCTCTCCGGCTGCGCGACCGACTCGGATCCCGCGCAGGTCGT
Source organism: Anaeromyxobacteraceae bacterium (assembly GCA_049696175.1). Lineage (GTDB taxonomy): Bacteria > Myxococcota > Myxococcia > Myxococcales > Anaeromyxobacteraceae > DATIVK01. The sequence goes on along the minus strand of JBAVTL010000280.1, from coordinate 7,492 downwards.
GCTCGTCACCTGGGTCAACCGAAGCCCGCCCGCCTGCGCGAGCGGCCCCCACTCAGCGGGGCTGTAGTACCGCAACTCGGCCGTCCCCGCCAAGGCGGCGCCGTCCGGTCGGACCAGCCGTCGGGCGCACCGATCCACCCCGGCCGCCGGGTCCCAGCGCGACTCCTCCTCGACGACGCTGCCGTCCGCGAGCACGCGGCGGGATGAAGCGACCGGGTCGAGCGCCAGCCGCATGGGGTTGGCGTGATGCACGAGGAGCCTTCCCCCGGGACGCACCACCCGCCCCATCTCCGCGAGGCAGCGGACGTTCACGGCGTCGTCGAACATGAAGAGGGACGAGTACCAGGAGAAGGCCGCGTCGACGGAGCCGCCGCGGAGCGGAAGGTCACGGACGTCGCCGCGGAGCCACGCAGGGGCCCACGCGCCCGAGCTGAATCCGCTCCGGCCTCCTGCAGCGGCGGCCCGGCCGAGGTAGCGAGCGCTCCGCTCGAGACCGACGACGCGCGCGCCCAAGGCAGCGAGAGGCCACGCGTGGCGCCCGTGGCCGCACGCGAGGTCCAGCACCCGCGCCCCCGGACGAAGCCGCAGGAGCCGCTGGATGACCCCCGCCTCGGCCTCCGAGAGCCCCGGCGTCAACAGGTCGGCAGAGGAGTCGAAGTAGAGGTCGCCGTAGTAGGCGTCGGTCCAGTGAGGTCCGGTCACCACGAGGCGTGAACCATCGGAAATGTGGTGAGGGGGAGAATCGAACTCCCGACCTGGGGATTATGAGACCCCCGCTCTAGCCGACTGAGCTACCTCACCGGGCCCTGAGAACGCGGGGTTATAGGGCCTGCGTCCGTACCTGTCAACGCACTCCCCGTCGGGTCCGGCAGCCGATTTCTTGCGGGGCCGATACCGCGTGCTACATGAGCGACTGCGTCCGATATCGGAGGATTCCGAGATGGTGAAGTCGCAGACCGCGGTCCTGGCCCGAATCGAGACCGATCCCCGGCCCGAGCTCCCGCTCCATCCTTCGGATGCACGCACCCCGGCGTCCCCATCTCGCGAGCGGAAGCCCGCGGAGCGGATCCGAGACGCGCTCCTGCAGTGGCTCGAGGAGGAGGCTTAACCATGGAACAGCTCGGCTTCTTCGCAGAGCCCCCAGCCGTCGACGCCCGCGAGCTGCAGGACCGGATCGATCCGCAGCTCGACGCCGCGTTCCTGGCGGAGGTCGCGAGCGCGTTCGCCGCGCTCACCGATCGCGCGCGGGAGCGGGCCGACGTCGAGGCCGCGTAGCGGCGCTCGCTAGGGAGCCGGCGGGATCGGGCAGCCCGCCGGTGGGACCTCCGCGCCGTCACCGCTGAGGCTGCGGTGGATCTTCATCGCGCAGAACTTGGGGCCGCACATCGAGCAGTACTCCGCGTCCTTGTACGACTCGTCCGGCAGCGTCTCGTCGTGCATCGAGCGCGCGGTGTCGGGGTCGAGCGACAGCTCGAACTGCTTCTTCCAGTCGAAGGCGCGCCGCGCCCGCGCGAGCTCGTCGTCGCGATCGCGCGCGCCGGGCCGGTGGCGTGCGATGTCCGCCGCGTGCGCGGCGATCTTGTAGGCGATGATCCCCTGCCGGACGTCGTCGACGTTCGGGAGGCCGAGGTGCTCCTTCGGCGTCACGTAGCAGAGCATCGAGGCGCCGTGCTGCGCGGCGACCGCGGCGCCGATGGCGCTCGTGATGTGATCGTAGCCGGGCGCGATGTCGGTCACGAGCGGGCCGAGGACGTAGAACGGGGCGTCGTCGCAGAGCTCGCGCTCGCGCTCCATGTTCATCGGGATCTGGTCGAGCGGCACGTGCCCCGGCCCCTCGATCATGACCTGGACGTCGTGGCTCCAGGCCTTCCGCGCCAGCTCGCCGAGCACCTTGAGCTCACCGAACTGCGCGTCGTCCGACGCGTCGGCGAGGCAGCCGGGGCGGAGCCCGTCGCCGAGCGAGAAGGTGACGTCGTACTTCTTGAAGATCTCGCAGATCTCGTCGAAGTGCGTGTAGAGCGGGTTCTCGGCCTTGTTGGCCTGCATCCACTGCGCCATGAGCGCGCCACCGCGCGACACGATGCCGATGACACGCTTCGCCGCCATCGGGACGAACGCGCGGAGCAGCCCGGCGTGGATGGTCATGTAGTCGACGCCCTGCTGCGCCTGCGCCTCGATGATCTCGAGGAGCAGCCGTGGCGTCAGCTGGACCACGTCGTCCACGTGGGCCAGCGCCTCGTAGATCGGCACCGTCCCCACGGGGATCGGGCTGGCGCGGATGATCGCCTCGCGGATCCGGGGGATGTCGCCGCCGGTGGAGAGGTCCATCACCGTGTCGGCGCCGAGCTTGAGGCAGACCCGGAGCTTCTCGAGCTCCGCGTCGATGTTGGAGACGACCGACGAGTTCCCGATGTTCGCGTTGATCTTGCAGGTCGCCGCGATCCCGATGCCGATCGGGTCGAGCTCGGGGTGGTTGACGTTCGCGGGGATGACCAGGCGGCCACGCGCGACCTCGGCGCGGACCTGCTCGGGGTCGAGCCGCTCCCTGCGCGCGACGTGCGCGATCTCCTCGGAGATCGTCCCCGCGCGGGCGAGGTGGAGCTGCGTGAGGTTCTTGCGCCCACGCCGGGGGGCGATCCAGTCGGCTCGCATTCCAGGGACCTGCCTTTCGGAGAACGCGAAAATTAGTCGGGCGCTCGTGCTTGGTCAACGAGCGCCCGACGAATTTCGGCGGTGCGGCCGCCTCCCGCCGATGGGCGAGACGGCAGGCTACCCCCACCCTGCCCTTCCCTATCGCAGCGCCTTGAAGGCGTCGCGACCGGCGTAGCGCGCGGTCTTCCCGAGCTCCTCCTCGATCCGGAGGAGCTGGTTGTACTTGGCGATCCGGTCGGAGCGGGAGGCCGAGCCGGTCTTGATCTGGCCGCAGTCGCAGGCGACCGCGAGGTCGGCGATGGTCGTGTCCTCGGTCTCCCCCGAGCGGTGGCTCATGACGCTGGTGAACCCGGCGCGGTGCGCCATCCGGACGGCCTCGAGCGTCTCGGTGAGCGATCCGATCTGGTTGACCTTCACCAGGATCGAGTTGCTCACGCCGTCCTTGATCCCCCGGGAGAGCCGCTCGACGTTGGTGACGAAGAGATCGTCGCCGACGAGCTGGAGCTTGGCGCCGAGCTTGTCGGTCAGGAGCTTCCAGGTCGCCCAGTCGTTCTCGTCGCAGCCGTCCTCGATCGAGACGATCGGGTACTTGTCCGCGAGGCTGGCGTAGTACTCGACGAGCCCCTTGCCGTCGAAGCTCTTCCCCTCGCCCTCGAGGACGTACTTGCCGGCCTTGGCGTCGTAGAACTCGCTCGCGGCGCAGTCGAGCGCGAGGCCGATCTGCTTCCCCGGCTCGAAGCCGGCCTGCCGGATCGCCTCCATGATGAGCGAGAGCGCCTCCTCGTTCGACGCGAGGTTCGGGGCGTAGCCCCCCTCGTCGCCGACGCCGGTGTTGGCGCCCTTCGCCTTCAGCACCTTCTTGAGCGCGTGGAAGACCTCCGCGCCGTAGCGGAGCGCCTCGGCGAACGTCGGCGCGCCGAGCGGCACGACCATGAACTCCTGGATGTCGACGTTGGAGTCGGCGTGCGCGCCGCCGTTCAGGATGTTCATCAGCGGCACGGGGAGGGTGCGGGCGTTCGCGCCGCCCACGTACCGGTAGAGCGGAAGCTGGTGCGCCTGCGCGGCCGCCCGGGCCGCAGCGAGCGACACCCCGAGGATCGCGTTCGCGCCGAGCTTCGACTTGGTCGGCGTGCCGTCGAGCGCCAGCATCCGCGCGTCGAGGGAGGCCTGGTCGGTCGCGTCCATGCCGATCACGGCGGGCGCGATGGCGTCCATGACGTTCGCCGTGGCCTTGCGGACACCCTTTCCGAGGTACCGCGCCTTGTCACCGTCGCGGAGCTCCAGCGCCTCGTGCTCGCCGGTGCTCGCGCCGGAGGGCACGGCAGCGCGGCCGACGTCGCCGGTCGCTACGGCGACCTCGACCTCGATGGTCGGGTTGCCGCGGGAGTCCAGGATCTCGCGAGCGTGGACGTTGATGATCTCGGTCATTGGGGAGTCCGTCTCCGCGGCCCGCGCGGCGCTGCGCCCCGCGCGCAGTCCGGAGGTCGTTTTGGGGGTCGAAATCTGCCCCCTACGACCGCGTGTCGTCAACGGATTTTGCTGTGGTCAGGCGTAGTCGATGATCACGACGCCGCGGTCGGGATCCCCGTGATCCGGATCGTCGCTCGGCGGCTGGGTAGGGGCCCCCGGCGTCCCCGGCGGGCCCGGCGCGGGGATCTCGGCGGTCGGGCGGATCTCTCGCCCGCGCTCGCGTTCGCGCCGCCTGATCTCGTCGATGACGTACGCGTCCAGCATCGCCGCATCCCCTGAAACTAGTCTAATGGCGACCCCGGGCCGGTCAAGGTGCCCCTTCCGCCCGTGCCCGGAACGCCTCCACCGTCCGAGGGAGCTGAACGCGGGTGAGCTCATCGGCCACGCGGTCGACCACGAACCCCGGAACCAGTGGCGGGCGTGCGATCTGGACATCCACGGTGTAGCTCGCGAGGGTGCCATCGCCGTCCTCGGTGAGCTCCCAGGAGCCGTCGGAGCGGGCAAGCAGGTCCCCGCGCACGAGGGACCACGCGACCCGGTGAGGCCGCTCCTCGTGATGCGCCAGGACGTAGCGGACCTGCCGAACCGCGAGGTCGACCGTGTACTCGACCTGGCGCGCCCCCCCCGTGCTCCCTACGACGCGGCAGGAGAGGACGCCCGGCACGAACTCCGGGTATCGCCCGTAGTCGACGATCACGGCCCACACCCGCTCGATCGGGGCCGCGATCCGGATCCGCCTGGTGATCGCCCCCACGGCGCCCCTCCGGGCCTGCGGCCCTACCTACCAGCCGTAGTCGGGCTTGCCGTGGAAGCGGTGGACCGTCTCGATGAAGCGCATCGTCCCGGTCTTCGAGCGCATCACCACCGAGTGGCTGCGCGCGCCGCTCCCGGTGAAGCGGACGCCCTTGAGGAAGTCGCCGTTCGTCACGCCGGTAGCGGCGAACATGACGCTGCCGCCCGCCATCTCCTCGGCCGTCATGATCTTGTCGAGATCCTGCATCCCCATCGCGCGGGCGCGCTTCTTCTCGTCCTCGTTCCGCCACTTGAGCCGCCCCTGCATCTCGCCGCCGACGCAGCGCAGGGCGGCCGCGCTGATCACCCCTTCCGGCGCGCCGCCGGTCCCCATCAGGACGTCCACGCCGGTCTCGGGGAAGCAGGTGTTGAGGGCGCCGGCCACGTCGCCGTCGCCGATCAGCTTGATGCGCGCGCCGGCCTCGCGCACCTCACGGATGAGGTCGTCATGGCGCGGGCGCTCCAGGATGACGACGGTGAGGTCCTGCACGGGCTTGCCGAGCGCCGCGCTGATCTTCCGCAGGTTGTCGGTGGGCGACTTCGAGAGGTCGATCGAGCCCTTCGCGGCGGGGCCCACCGCGATCTTCTCCATGTAGGTGTCGGGCGCCCGGAGCATCTTCCCCTGCTCTCCCATCGCGATGACGCTGATGGCCCCCGCCGCGCCCGTGGCGCAGAGGTTGGTCCCCTCGAGCGGATCGACCGCGATCTCGACGATCATGTTGCCCGTGTTGGCGCGTCCCACCCGCTCGCCGATGAAGAGCATCGGCGCCTCGTCGCGCTCCCCCTCCCCGATCACGATCTCGCCGTCGATCGAGAGATCGTTGAACGCCTTCCGCATCGCCTCGACGGCGAGCTGGTCCGCGCCGTTCCGGTCACCGCGCCCCATGGCGCGTGCGGAGGCGAGTGCAGCGGCTTCGGTGACGCGAACGGCTTCGAGGGCGAGGTTGCGATCCATTTCCTGATCCTTGGTCTGGGGGGAGGCGCAAAGGCCGCCGGCGGCGCCGGGCGGCCACTGTGGAACGAGCTCACTTCAAGGGGTTGCCCTGCGGAACGCGCGCAGCACCGCACGGACCTGCGGCGCCGCGACCCCGTCGACGAGGGCCCAGGTCTCGAGCCGCACGGGCCCGACACCCGGCGCGTAGGTCATCTCCATCACGTGCTCGGTCGACGCCCCCGCCCGGTTGTGCGCACGAACGCGGATGCAGCCCTCGTACGTGCCAGCTGGGACCTGCACGCGCTCGCCGACTCCGACGATCTCGTAGCGCTCCGTGGACGACACGGAGACGACTGACTTCCATCCGCTCCCGACGGCGAGCGGCCCGCACAGGAGGCGCCGGATGCGATCCCGAACGCACTCTCCGTCCGCCCGAAGCTCCGTCCGGTCGCTGTCGCGGAAGAACCCGTCGGCGGTCCGGGCGACGATCCGCACGGTCCTCGCCGCCTGCCGCCCTCCGGCTGGGAGCTGGGGGGAGACGTCGTCCCAGACCCACTCGTTCCCCACGGCCAGCGGGAAGTAGTCGGCCGGGCCCCCGCCTGGCTTCGGCGAGGCCACGGGTGCCGTGGAGCAGGCCGAGGCGAGCAGGATCGGGAGGAGCAGCGTCCGGGTCTTCATGTCCGCCGCATCTTAGCCGCATTCCGGCGCATGTGGGTCACCGCGTCACGCCACGCGGTCTCCGTACCTTGGGGCCGGCGTGGACTCGGGTCAGCGCCTGGGCCGCCGCCTGCCGGACCGCCCGATCCGCGTGCCCGGCGCGGAGGGTCAGCAGGTACCCCTCGACGTCCTCGCCGCCGATCTCCGCCAGGACCGGGATGAGCCTGAGCGTCATCCAGGCGTCTCCGGCCTGCGCCGCCTCGATCAGCGCGAGCACCGACCCAGGCTCCCTGAACGCCGTCAGGGCGTCGATCGCAGCGCGTGCCACGGCAGGGTCGGGATCGCGGACGCACTGCGTGACCGCGCGCGCCGCGCCGCGAGCCCCCCGTGCGGTGAGCACCCGGATGGCTCGCTCACGGGCCCTGGGATCCGCGCCTGCGAGCTCACGCACGAGCGCGTCCGTGGGCCTCTGAGACGCTTGCAGGTCCAGCGCCAACGCCTCCGCGGCTTCCCTCGTGGCCCTGCGCAGCGCCACGCGCCACGCGCCCTGTCCCGAGAGCGGCACGCGCGCGCGCCCTGCCTCCCGCTGCGCGGGTCCCTGGGCCCATGACCGCGCCAGCTCCAGCTCCACGACCACCTCGGCGGCGACGGGGGCTCCATCCCGACCGCTCGTCGTGCCGAAGGCGATCACGGTTACCGTCGCGCGGTAGCTGCGCCGCGCACCTTCGTCGACGGCGAAGCCCGCGCCTGTGAGCGCGCCCTTCGCCGTCTCGACGAGGAGAGGTCCGTCGATCCCCGCCTCGGCGAGCGCCGGCGCGAGCTCCGCGGCTCGAACGACGATCGCCCCGACCGGCGCGAGCGCTGTCCTCCGCCCGCAGCCGGCCGTCACGCCGATGAGCACCATCAGCGCGACGGCGGGCGCGGCACGGCGCGCCCCTCGACGCATACGGATCACCCCCCCGATGACTCGCCGCCCGGCGTCGGCTC
>JBAVTL010000279.1:0-2114 GCA_049696175.1 Anaeromyxobacteraceae bacterium | reverse complement strand
GGCGAGCAGGACGAGCCCGATCGTGGTCGCGCCAGCCGCCGCCCAGGCCAGGAGCCCCACGAGCGCGGTGAAGCCGGCCGCGACGGCGGCGGCCAGCACGACGGCAGACGACTTCGAGCCGCTCAAGTTAGCGCGCCCCACGGTGCCTAGCCTGCCGCCCGCGCCACCTCGGTGGCCTCGGCGGTCGACAGGACCCTGGCGATGTCGAGCAGGAAGATGATCCGCTTCTCGTGCTTCCCGACGCCGAGGATGAACTCGCTGTCGAGCGCCGCGCTCCCCAGCGAGGGAGGGGGCTCGATGTGGGAGCCGTCGATCGAGAGGACCTCGAGCACCTGGTCGACGAGGATCCCCATCGTGAGCGGACGCCCGCCGTCGAGCGTGAACTGGACGACGATGATCACCGTCTGATCGGTCGCCTCGCAGGCCGGCATCCCGAACTTGAGCCGCAGGTCGACGACCGGGATCACCTTGCCCCGCAGGTTGATCACGCCGCGGATGAACTCGCGGGTGCGCGGGACGCGCGTGATCTCCATGAGCCCGATGATCTCCCGGACCTTCAGGATCTCGAGGCCGTACTCCTCCTTCGCGAGCTGGAAGGTCATGTACTTGCCGGCCAGACGCTTCCCGAGCTCGACGGCCAGGGTGTCCTGGGGGGTGGTGGGGGTCGTCTGGGCGCTCACCGCGTCCTCCTTGGCGGGCCGACGGTCGAGTCGGCCGCTCCGGCTCGCAGTATACAGTCGTCCCGGATGCCGGGGCCGTTCCTTGACACCCCATTTGCACCGCCGATACATTCGCCAGTCCCGCTCAATGGCCCAGACGACGGACAGCTCCGATAGGTCGGACCGGAGCGCCCAGCGCAAGGCGTTCCACTCGCCCGAGACCCAGTACTGGGACCTCCCCGGACCGCTGGAGCTCGAGCTCGGGGGGCGCCTGGAGCGCGTGCGCGTCGGCTACCGCGCCTGGGGCCGGCTGGCGCCCGACGGCAGGAACGCGGTCATCGTGTGCCACGCGCTCACCGGGACGGCCGACGCCGACTCGTGGTGGGCGCGCATGTTCGGCCCCGGGCGCGCCCTCGATCCAGCGCGGGACTTCATCCTCTGCGCGAACATCCTGGGCAGCTGCTACGGCACCACCGGCCCCACCGACATCGACCCGGCGACGGGGCGCCCGTACCTCGGGGACTTCCCGCCGATCACCGTGCGGGACATGGTCCACGTGCAGCACGCGCTCGCCTCGGCCCTCGGGGTCCGGTGGGTGACGATGGTCATCGGCGGCTCGCTCGGTGGGATGCAGGCGTTGGAGTGGGGGCTGCTCTACCCGGAGTTCGTTGGGTCGCTCGTGGTCGTGGCGAGCACCGCGCGCCACTCGGCCTGGGCGATCGGCCTCTCCGAGGCGCAGCGCCAGGCCGTCTTCGCGGATCCGCGCTGGCGCGGTGGCCGCTACGACCCGCTCGATCCGCCCGACGCTGGGCTCGGGGCGGCGCGCATGATGGCCATGTGCACCTACCGGTCGATGGCGAGCTTCGAGGAGCGCTTCGCGCGCCGGCAGCAGGCGGAGGACCTCTTCGCCGTGGAGAGCTACCTGCGCCACCAGGGGAGCGCGATGGTGGAGCGCTTCGACGCCGCCACCTTCGTCACGCTCACGGAGGCGATGGATTGCCACGACGTCGCGCGCGGGCGCGGCGACTTCGAGGAGGTCCTGCGCTCGATCCGGCAGCCGACGCTGGTGGTGTCGATCGACTCGGACGTCCTCTACTGGCCCGCGGAGCAGCGCGAGGTGGCGCGGCTCGTCCCGAGCGCGAAGCTCGCGGTGATGGACTCCCCGCACGGTCACGACGCCTTCCTCATCGACGTGGACCGGCTCTCCGACATGGTCACCGACTTCCGCGGCGAGGAGCGCTCGCGCTCCCGCGAGGACGGCCAGGCCGTCGAGCGGGCTTTCGACGAGCACGGCATCTCGCTCGTGGTCCTCGGGAAGGGGAAGGTGGGCGCCGAGCTGCTGGATCAGCTGGCCGCCCAGCGGACGGAGCTGGAGCGCGACTACGGCGTCGTGCTCCGCGTCGTCGGGATCGCCGATCGGCGCGGCACCGCCTTCGATCCCGCCGGGATCGACCT
>JBAVTL010000278.1:0-5613 GCA_049696175.1 Anaeromyxobacteraceae bacterium | reverse complement strand
GCCCTGGTGGCGCTGGCCTGCGCGGCTGGCCGCCTGCGAGCCGTCCGCGGTCACCGCGGCCGCGGGCGAGCTTGAGCCGGAGGTGCGTGCGCAGGCCTTCGCACAGTTTCTGTTCGCCGAGCAGTGGGCGGCGCTCCGCGACCACTGCCGCGCGCGCGGGCTGCAGCTCGTGGGAGATCTCCCGATCTACGTCGCGCTCGACAGCGCAGACGTCTGGGCGCGCCGCGAGCTGTTCGAGCTCGACGCCGCCGGACGGCCGACCGCGGTGGCAGGAGTGCCGCCGGACTACTTCAGCGCCGACGGCCAGCGCTGGGGCAATCCCCTCTACCGCTGGGACGTGATGGCGCGCGATGGGTTCCGCTTCTTCGTCGATCGGGTCCGGGCCGGCCTGGCGCAGGTCGACGTGCTCCGGATCGATCACTTCCGCGGCTTCGAGGCCTACTGGGCGATTCCGGCGGGCGCGCCGACCGCGCGGGATGGCGAGTGGCGCCCCGGCCCCGGCGCGCCCCTCTTCGAGCTGCTGCGGCTCGCGCTCGGCGACGCGATGCCGTTCATCGCCGAGAACCTCGGCGTGATCACGCCGGCGGTCGAGGCGATCCGGCGCCGGTTCGGGATGCCGGGGATGGCGATCCTGCAGTTCGCCTTCGGCAAGGATCCGCAGGCGCCATCCTTCCTGCCGCACAACTACGAGCGCGACCTCGTCGCCTACTCCGGGACGCACGACAACGACACGACCCTGGGCTGGTGGGCCAGCGAGGGGGGCGACTCGGTCCGCACGCCGGACGACGTGCGGCGGGAGAAGGCGCGCGCGCTCGCCTACCTGCGCGCGGACGGCCGGGAGATGAACTGGACCGCGATCGCCGCGCTGGAGAGCTCCGTCGCGGACACCGTCATCTTCCCGCTGCAGGACTTGCTCGGCCTCGGCTCCGAGGCGCGAATGAACCGGCCCTCGACCGCGTCGGGTAACTGGCGCTGGCGGTTCCGCGACGGAGATCTGACGGGCGCGCTCGCCGCCAGGCTCGGCGCGCTTACCACGCTCTACGGGCGGTGATCAGGGCGCAGGGGGGCTGGCGCGGAACCCCTACCGTGAACGCACGGCGTGGCGCGCCCCGCTCGGCGTCCCAGATCGGTGCGCCCGCTCGGGGTCTGGCGGGGGTGGTTGTCCGCAAGGCATGAAGGCTGTGCTAGAGACCCCTCGCGTTCGACGAGGAGAGGACCATGCTCCCGGCGCGTCTCCTGAGCGACGAAGCGCCCGACGATTCGCACGCTGCCGAAACCGAGGCGCCACGCATCTCCCGGCGCACCGCGTTCGCGGGCGTCGCGCTCCTCTCGGCGTACCTCCTCTCGCCGCCGGTCATCTTCACGGTGGAGTTGATCGCCCGTTACGAGGCGTTGGATGGCCTGCTCCTGTGGAGCGTGGCGCTGTCGCTCGCCTGGGTCGTCACCCTGCACCTCTGGGTGCCCCAGACGTTCTGGCTGCACGTAGGCCTCGCGCCGCTGTACGTGGCGACCGCGGTAGACCTCTTCGTCGTCCGCAACCTCGGCGCGCGGCTCGGCAGTTCATATCTCGCGATCCTCTTCACTGACTACGGGGAGGCAGGCGAGTTCCTGACCGCTTACGGCCGCCCGGTGTGCGGCGCCGCTGCGCTGTTGGTCGCAGTCTACGCGGTGGGGCTCCGCGCGATCCGGGCGCTCCGCATCGTCGCCCCGCGCTGGGCGAGGTGGACGGCGCTTGCGCTCCTCCTCGCCGGATACGCCGCCCCGGTCGCGCGGCAGGCCCGTGAGGTTCCTCTGCGGGACGCGCTCCTGGACGTCGCCGCCCACGACTTCAGCAGCCCCGCTGGGGTCCTCCTCCAGTCGGCGGCGACCCTCGCGCACCTGCGCCGCACCGAGCAGTTCGTGGGCGAGCGCCGCGCGTTCTCCTTCGGCGCGACGCGCCACAGCGAGGCAGCGGACGAAGAGGAGACCTACGTCTTCGTCATCGGGGAGTCGGCCCGCGCCGATCACTGGTCTCTCGACGGGTACGCGCGCGACACCAACCCACTGCTCCGTGGCGAGTCGAACCTCGTCTTCCTCCCCGACGTCTTGGCGACCGCGCCCCACACCGCGGTCGCCGTGCCGTCGATGCTGAGCCTCGCGGACGTCACGGACTGGCATGCCGTCGTCGCGCAGCGCTCCCTCGTGAGCGCGTTCCGGGAGGTCGGCTTCGATACGCGCTGGACGTCGACGCAGGCGGTCGACTCCTTCGCCGGGATCACGCACCAGATCGCGCTCGAGGCGGGAACCATCCATTACTTCAACCGGAGGCTGGACGACGTCCTCGTGGAGGAGCTCCGGACCGCGGTGGCTGATCCGCGCCGCGCGCGGAAGCTGCTCCTCATCCTGCACACCCGCGGGAACCACTTCGGGACGACGAAGTACCCGCCGCGGTTCCGCCGCTATCCGGAGGAGGCTGCGAGCCGCAGGGAGAGCGCGATCAACGCCTACGACAACGGCCTCCTCTTCACCGACGCGCTGCTCGCCGACATCATCGATGCGCTGCGCGCGCGCGGGACGCGCGCCGCGCTCGTCTATGCGTCAGACCACGGCGAGAACCTCGGCGACGAGGACGGACTCTACGGACACGCCATCGGCAACGAGTACGACCTCCGGCCGGCGACGCTCTTCTGGCTCTCGGACCGCCTCGCGGCCGCGCAGCCCGCGAAGGTCGCCGCGGCGCGCGCGCACGCGACCGCCCGCCTCAGCCAATCCAACCTCACCCACTCCATCCTCGATCTCGCGGGGATCGAGGCAAGGGGGCTCGATCTCTCGAAGAGCATCTTCAGCGACCGGTTCCGCGAGCGCCCTCGCTGGTCGCTCGTCCGCGGCCGGCTCCGCGAGTATACCGAGCGCGCGATGCCGTGACGCCCGGCGCCCCTCGAAGGCCGAGAGATCGAGCAGGGCGGGCTGCGGGGTCCGCGAGAGGTTGGCGACGCAGAGCACCACGTCTGCTTCGCCCCCAGCGTGTCGGTCGAACGCCCGAACCCGCGTGGAGCATGTCCTGGATGGCGCGCGTTCGGTGAGGTGCCCGCCCGCCTGGTGCACGGGGCACCAGTTGGGGCTCCCGTGGCGATCGACGCGCGGCGTACCTAAGAATCTGCCAGCAGCCGTAGTCAAAGCTGACTTCGCTCCTGGGAGAACGGACATGCGCATTCCGACCATTGCTGTCATGGCGTCGATGCTCGTCGTGGGCTGCAGCAGCTCCAGCGGCGGAGGTGAGGGATCGCTTCCCTTCACTGGAAGCGGGGTAAGCGGGGGCGCGATCGTGAGCTGCGACTGGGGAGCAGGCACCTGCGACCAGTACAGCGGGACGATCGACCCGACGTTCGCCGCGAACCTCCAGACGACGTGCAGCCAGCACGGCGTAGCCTTCGCGACGGCTGCGTGTCCGGCGACGAACCAGATCGCCGGCCACTGCGACCTCGCGACGTCGGGTGGGATGACCAACTCGTACTTCTACTATTCGCCGACCTACGACGCGACGACCGCCCAGGCCGACTGCGGGGGCAACGTCGTCGGGGTGACCTGGGTGCCTTAGCCTGCGCCGCCAGTGAAGCGCCTGGTTCGACGGGGGCCGTCGAGGACGGCGAGGGTTGGCGCGCGCCGCCTCACGGCCTCCGCAGCTCGAACCAGTAGTAACCGTAGCCGCCGAGGCTCAGGAAGTACGGCTCGCGCCGGATCGTCGGGAACGGGGTGAAGCCGAGCAGCTCGTTCGGGATCCACCCCTCGAAGGCCGAGAGGTCGAGCAGGGCGGGCTGCGGGGTCCGCGAGAGGTTGGCGACGCAGAGCACCACGTCCTCCTCCCAGCGCCGCAGCCAGGCCAGGATGGGCGGCGTGCCGCATGGGAGCAGCTCCATCGTGCCGCGCCCGAAGACGCGGAACTGGCGCCGCAGCCGGATCATGTTCCGCATCCAGTGGAGCAGCGAGGATGGGTCGCGCTGCTCCGACTCGACGTTGACGGCGTGGGAGCCGTAGACGGGGTCGGAGATGGGGCGCGAGTAGAGCCGCTCCGGCGGCGCTGACGAGAAGCCCGCGGTGGCGCCGGCGCTCCACTGCATGGGCGTCCGGACGCCGTCGCGATCCGGCCGCGCGACGTCGTCGCCCATGCCGATCTCGTCCCCGTAGTAGAGGAAGGGTGTCCCCGGGAACGAGAAGAGGATGAAGTGGAGCAGCTCGATCCTGGGGCGGCTGTTGGCGACGAGCGGGGCGAGGCGGCGCCGGATGCCGAGGTTCAGCCGGGCGCGTGCGTCGCGGGCGTAGGCCAGGACCATGTAGCTCCGCTCGTCCTCGGTCACCATCTCGAGCGTCAGCTCGTCGTGGTTCCTCAGGAAGAGCGCCCACTGGCAGCCCTCTGGGATGGCCGGCGTCTGCGCGATGATCTCGGCGATGGGCTGGGCGTCCTCCCGCCGCAGCCCCATGAAGAGCCGGGGCATGAGTGGGAAGTGGAACGCCATGTGGCACTCGTCGCCGTCGCCGAAGTAGGCGCGGACCTCGCTGGGCATCTGGTTGGCCTCGGCGAGGAGGAGGCAGCTCGGATCGTGCGCCTGGATCTCCGCCCGGATCCGCTTGATCACCCGATGTGTCTCGGGGAGGTTCTCACAGCTCGTGCCGTCGCGCTCGACGAGGTACGGGATGGCGTCTAGCCGGAAGCCGTCCACGCCGACCCCGAGCCAGAAACGCATCACCTCGACGACCGCGTCCACCACCGCCGGGTTGTCGAAGTTGAGGTCGGGCTGGTGGCTGAAGAACCGGTGCCAGTAAAACGCGCGCGCCTCCGGGTCCCACGTCCAGTTGGAGCGCTCGGTGTCGAGGAAGATGATCCTCGCGTCCTTGTACAGCGCGTCGGTGTCGCTCCAGACGTACCAGCCGCGCTCCGGGGAGCCCGGCGGCGCCTTGCGGGCGCGTTGGAACCACGGGTGCTGGTCGGAGGTGTGGTTGACCACCAGCTCGATGAGGACGGCGATGCCGCGCCGGTGCGCCTCGTCCACGAGCCGGCGGAACTCGCCGAGCGTGCCGTACGCGGGGTGGACGCCGAGGTAGTCCGCGATGTCGTAGCCGTCGTCGCGGAGCGGGGAGGGGAAGAATGGGAGCAGCCAGAGGCAGGTGATGCCCAGGTCCTGGAGGTAGTCGAGCTTCGAGGTGAGCCCGGCCAGGTCGCCGATCCCGTCCCCCGTCGAGTCGAAGAACGCCTTGACGTGCGTCTCGTAGACGATCGCGTCCTTGAACCAGCCGGGCTCGCGCAGGAAGGTGGTCACTCGCGAAGAGCCTACCGCGTGGCTCCGCGCGAGGGGTCCGCCTCATCGGGGGCGAGCGGCGGAGCGAGGGCGAGGGGTCCGGCCGCGCCGGGTTGATTCTCGGTGCTCCACGTGGTCTAGACGATCCTCACGCTGGCGAAGTGACGTGAGGTGATCATGAAGGCATTCCTCCGTTTCGCGCTCCCCTTCGCAGCCGTCCTCGCGGGGATCGCGTGGGGCGGGTCGACGCTCCTGAACCGGCGCGCCCGCAGCTGGGCAGAGCGCGACATGGCCGCGCGGGCGAGGCTGGCGCTGTCCGGCGCGCGGACGGCGCTCGCGG
>JBAVTL010000277.1:0-6720 GCA_049696175.1 Anaeromyxobacteraceae bacterium | reverse complement strand
GTCCTGCCGCCTCCCGCGCCGTCGCCGCCGGGCTCGCCCGCGTGCTGGCGGTGCTGCGCTCGTCCACGGGGCGCGACTTCTCGCCGTACAAGCGGACCTCGGTCGTCCGGCGCGTCGAGCGGCGCATGGCCGCCAACGGGATCCAGGACATCGAGCAATACGCGCGCCACCTGCGCGAGCACCCGGCCGAGGTGAAGACCCTCTTCCAGGAGCTCCTCGTAAACGTCACGAGCTTCTTCCGCGATCCCGAGGCGTTCGCCGCGCTCCAGTCCGAGGTGCTGCGAAAGGTCGTCGACGCGAAGGCCAATGGCGAGGACGTGCGGGTCTGGGTCGGGGGCTGCGCGACGGGCGAGGAGGCCTACTCGATCGCCATCCTCCTCAGCGAGCTGATGGAGCAGAGCCGCCGCGAGGTGAAGATCCAGATCTACGGCACCGACCTCGACGAGGCCGCCATCGCGGCGGCGCGGGCGGGCGTCTACCCGGCCACCATCTCCGCCAACGTCTCGCCGGAGCGGCTCCAGCGCTACTTCGTCCGCGAGGATGCGGGCTACCGGGTGCGGAAGGAGATCCGCGAGCAGGTGGTCTTCGCCGTCCAGGATCTCATCAAGGATCCGCCCTTCACGCGGCTCGACCTGATCAGCTGCCGCAACGTCTTCATCTACATGGAGCCGGGGCTCCAGGAGCGGATCCTCACGCTCTTCCACTACGCCCTCAGGCCCGGCGGCGTCCTGTTCCTGTCGCCCGCCGAAGGGATGGGCGACCAGGCGCGCCTCTTCACTCCCATCGATCGGAAGTGGCGCCTCTTCCGGGCCCAGCGCAACGTGGCCTCTGCCCGCGCCGTGCTGACCAGCGGCCTGTCCTGGGTGAAGGGCGCCGCAGCAGGCGAAGCCGCGCTGCCGCCCCCGATGAGCGACTTCGCCGACGTCACCCGACGCGTCCTGCTCCAGTACTTCGCGCCCGCCGCCGTCCTGACCGACCGGGCCGGCACCATCCTCTTCGTCCACGGCGACACCGGCCCATACCTGAGGCCCGCTCCCGGCCAGCCCACGCTGAGCGTGGTCGAGATGGCGCGGGAGGGGCTGCAGCTCGCGCTCCGCGCCGCGCTGAAGCAGGCGTCCGCGCGGGCGAAGCCGATCCACCGTCCGGGGACGGTCGTCAGCAGGAACGGGGTGACCCAGACCGTGGACCTGACGGTGCGCCCGGTCGCGTCGCCCCGGGGCGCGCCGGAGCTGCTGCTGATCACCTTCCAGGAGGCCAGGGCGGCTCCACCCGGAAAGGCGCTCCGCGGGAAGCGCGGGGTGCGCGCCGCGGACGCCCGCGTCCAGGAGCTCACCCGCGCGCTCGCCAGCACGCGGGAGAACCTCCAGGCGACCATCGAGGAGCAGCAGACCTCCCATGAGGAGCTGCAGTCGACCAACGAAGAGCTGCAGTCGACCAACGAGGAGGTCCAGGCGAGCAACGAGGAGCTGGAGACCGCCAAGGAGGAGCTGCAGTCGGTCAACGAGGAGCTCACCACCGTCAACGCCGAGCTACAGGCCAAGGTGGAGCAGCTCTCGGCGATGCAGGACGACTGGCGGAACCTGCTCGACGCCACCCGCGTCGGCACGATCTTCCTGGACGGGGAGCTGGGCATCAAGCGCTTCACGAAGGAGGCCAGCCACATCTACCGCCTGGCGCCCAACGACGTGGGGCGTCCGCTCGCCGACATCAAGTCCAACCTGGTGGACGACGACCTGCTCGCCGAGGCGCAATCGGTCCTGGACTCGCTGGTGCCGGTCGAGCGGGAGGTCCATTGCACGGACGGCGCCAGGTACCTGGCGCGCCTGCTCCCCTATCGGACGGGAGACAACGCGATCCGCGGCGTCGTGATGACCTTCACCGACATCACCAAGCGGGTCGAGGCGGAGGCGGCGGCCTGGACCGAGCGTGAGCGGGTGGAGCGTTCATGAGCGGAAGGCCGGTTCGTCGGGGAGGGACGAAGCTGCGGCGAGCCGCCGAGGCGCGGCTTGCGGAGCTTTCCTCGCGGCCGTCGCCCTTGCCCGGCTCGCCGGCGGAGCTGCTCCAGGAGCTGCGCGTTCACCAGGTCGAGCTGGAGATGCAGAACGAGGAGCTCCGTCGCGCCCAGGGGGCGCTCGAGGAGGCGCGGGACCGGTACGTCGAGCTGTACGACTTCGCGCCCGTCGGCTACCTCACGCTCGACGCCGGCGGCCGGATCGCCGGCATCAACCTGACCGGTGCCTCCCTGCTCGGGGTCGACAGGGCGGAGCTGTCGGCGCGCCCCTTCGACCGCTTCGTCGCGCCCCAGGACCACCTGCGCTGGGTGAGCCACCTGGAGCGCGTGCGCGCGAGCGAGACGCCGCAGGGCTGCGAGCTCCTCCTGCGGCCGGCGCGAAGGGATCCCTTCCCGGTCCAGCTCACCAGCGTGCGAATGCCGTCGACCGGCGACGCGCCGGTGGGCATCCGCTGTACCCTCGTCGACGTCACCGACCGCCGCCGCGCCGAGGAGGAGCGCGAGCGCCGGATGGTCGAGCTGGTGGGGCTCAACCAGCAGCTCGAGCGCGCGCACCTCCAACTGCTCCAAGCGGACAAGCTGGCCGCGATCGGCCAGCTCGCCGCCGGCGTCGCGCACGAGATCAACAACCCGCTCTCGTACGTGATGTCCAACCTCTTCCTCGTCGAGGAGTACCTCAAGGAGATCCTCGACGCGCCGCCTGCCGGCGCGGAAGGGGCGGGCCTCGCGCAGGTGCGCAGGGATCCGGCGAAGCCCGACCTGGCCACCGTCCGGCGGGACCTGGTCCAGTGCCTCGCCGAGTCGCGAGAGGGGATGGAGCGGGTCAGCCGGGTCGTGAAGGATCTCAAGGCGTTCGCACACCCGGACTCCGGACGCTGGCAGGTGGCGGACCTGCACGAGATCGTCGAGGGGGTCCTGCGCATCGTCGCCGCCTCCCTGGTCGAGAGCGCGCGTCTGGTGAGGGACTATGGAGAGGAGTCGCTGCGGATCCGCTGCCGGCCGATGCAGCTCGGACAGGTCTTCATGAACCTCCTGGTCAACGCGTCGCAGGCCATGGGGACGAACGGCACAATCACGGTCCGCACCGGCCGGGCGGGCGCCGAAGCGTGGGTCGAGATCGAGGACAACGGCGCGGGGATCCCGTCCGGCGACCTGAACCGGCTGTTCGAGCCCTTCTTCACCACCAGGGCGATCGGCGTGGGCTCGGGGCTCGGCCTCTCCATCGCCCATGGCATCGTGCGGGGCCACGGCGGGCGGATCGAGGTGCGGAGCAGCCTCGGCGCCGGCTCGACCTTCCGGATCGTCCTGCCCATCGGCGGAGCGGAGTCCGCGCCCATGCCGCAAGGGAAGGCGCCCGCGCGGTAGCCCGGGACTCAGGGGGCGTCGCCGATCGGCAGCGCGAACCTGAAGGTGCTCCCCTCGCCCACCGTGCTCTCGCACCAGATGCGGCCGCCGTGGGCGGCCACGATCAGGCGGGAGATGTAGAGCCCGAGCCCGAGCCCCTCCACCTTGCCGCGCTGCCCCCCGCGGTAGAAGCGCTCGAAGATCCGCGGCACGTCCTCCGGGGAGATCCCGGGGCCGCGGTCGGCGAAGGAGACCACCACCTCGTCCCCGACGCGCCGGGCCTCCACGGCGATGGCGCAGCCCGACGCCGAGTACTTCAGCGCGTTGCCGGCGAGGTTCTGGACGACGCGGGTGAGCCGGGCGACGTCGGCCCGCACCGGCGGCAGGTCGGACGGGACCTCCACCCGGAAGCGGTCCGCGTCGAAGGCGCCCGCGGCGAGCAGCTCCGTGAGGAAGGGACCGAGCGCCAGGGGCTCCTTGCGCAGGTGCATCGCCCCGCTCTCGAGGTAGACCGAGTCGACGAGGTCGCAGATCAGCCCGTTCATCTGGCGGCCCGCCCTCGCCACGGCGTCGGCGGCCCCCCGCTCACGGCTCCCGGGGGGCACCATCCGCGCCAGCCGGTCCGCCTGGAGCATCACGATCTGGAGGGGCGTCCGCACGTCGTGCGAGACCGCCCGCAGCAGGTCCTCGCGCTGCTCCTGGAGCGCGCGGAGGTCCCGGATCGTGACCTCCAGCTCGCCCTCGACGTGCGCGCGCAGCCGCTGCAGCTCCGCGTTGCTCGCCGCGAGGTCGCGCGACGCCGCGCCGAGCCGCTCGTGCGGGCGGAGCACCGCCTCGGCGAACAGCGCCCGGAACAGCCAGCCCGTGGCGAGGAGCAGGTAGGCGTGCCCCAGGAGGTTGAAGCTGTCGTACGCGCGCGCGTAAAGCGCGAAGCAGAGCTCCGAGAGGACCGTGAGCCCGAGGGCCAGCGCCAGGTCGTTCGCGCTCGGATCGACCCGGCGTCGAGCGGCGCGGCGATACGCGACCAGGCCGACCGAGGCGCCCGCGGCCACGACGAGCTCGAGCGCCCGCTTCAGCGGCGTCAGCCCGGCGCCCTCGACGTAGAAGATCGGCCGCCCCGAGATGAGGAGGAAGTCGATCGCGAGCAGCGCGACGACGCAGCCGACCGCCCCCGCCAGGAGCGGCCCGCGTCGAAGCGCGCGGGAGGCGCTCGTCGCCGGGACGAAGAGCGCGCCGAGGAGGGCGCCGACGCCGACGAGGCGCGCCGCGAGCCAGTAGACGATCCCCCGCTCCGTCGAGCTCTGGAGCCAGGGCATTCCCGGCATCCCCGGGAAGGAGAGGAGGTGCGCCACCTCGAGGATGCCGACGACCAGGAAGGCCGCGCCGATGAAGCGGGCGCGCGCGTCGTTCAGCCGTGCCCCCGCCGCGTACCACTGCACCGCGAAGGTCCCGAATGCGGCCACGGCGGCGAGGAGCTCGATGACCAGGTGAAGCGCGAGGTAGGACCGCACCGGCCAGGCCTGCTGCATGGCGGGCCGGAGGAACGCCACCGCGATCGCGAGCGGGAGCGCATACGCCACCAGGGTGACGAGAGCGCCGCCCTGACGCTCCGCCATGGCCGCGTCCCCGCCATCGACTGAGGCCCCGCCACTCCTCGTCATCTCGCCCATCGAGCGTGCCCGGGTTTCGTGCGCTGCGGCGATGCT
The DNA here is from genome assembly GCA_049696175.1 of Anaeromyxobacteraceae bacterium. Taxonomy (GTDB): domain Bacteria; phylum Myxococcota; class Myxococcia; order Myxococcales; family Anaeromyxobacteraceae; genus DATIVK01. Next base: position 1,659 of record JBAVTL010000277.1, on the reverse strand, counting down.
AGTTGAACGGGGCGTCTCTGATCCAGAGAAGGTTCCACCCAACGGGGGATCCCGTCTGTACGGCGGCTCCGTGATGGTTCCGTGACGTTCGACGCCTACACCCACCGTATGCGCGCCCTCCTCGTACAGGCGGCGACGCCGATCTCGTACTGGGGTTACCAGCACAGCCTCCCTTTCATCAAGAAGGGGGCGACGCTCCCACCCCTCGGGCTCGCGACGCTCGCCGCACACCTCCCCGATGCCTGGGAGCTCCGCCTCCGCGATCTCCACCTCGCTCCGCTCGACGACGCGGACCTCCGCTGGGCCGACGTGGTCCTCGTCTCGGGGATGCTCGTGCAGGCCCCCTCGATCCGCGACGTGCTGGCTCGCGCCCGGAGTCTCGGGAAGGCGACCGTCGTCGGCGGACCCGCGGCCACCACGAGCCCGGAGGCGTTCCCCGAGGCCACGTGGGTGTTCCGAGGCGAGGCGGAGGGCAGGCTCGACCGGCTGGTGCAGGCCCTCGAGCGACCGGGGAGCGTGGCCGATCGCGTCGTGTCGCCGCCCGGGCTCGACCGGCCGGACCTCGCCCTCGCGCGCGTCCCGCGCTTCGACCTCTGCGCGCTCGACCGCTACGCCACGTTCGCGATCCAGGTGTCGCGCGGCTGCCCGTTCAGCTGCGAGTTCTGCGACATCATCGAGATCTTCGGGCGCGCACCCCGGGTCAAGTCGGCGGCGCAGGTCCTGGCCGAGCTCGAGGAGCTCCGCCAGCTCGGCGCGCGCGGACCGCTCTTCGTCGTGGACGACAACTTCATCGGCAACCGGCGGGCGGCGGGCGCGCTCCTCCCGGAGCTGGCCCGCTGGCAGCGCGAGCACGAGCACCCCTTCGAGCTCCTCACCGAGGCGAGCCTCGACCTCGCCGCCGAGCCGGCCCTGCTCGCCGCGATGGTGGACGCGGGCTTCACCGCGGTCTTCGTGGGGATCGAGACGCCCAACCCGGCCTCGCTCGCGGAGACGGGCAAGAAGCAGAACCTCCGCCTGGATCCTGCGGAGGCCGTGGGGGTCATCACGCGCGCCGGGCTGGAGGTCTTCGCCGGGTTCATCGTCGGCTTCGACTGCGACGGGCCGGACATCTTCGACCGGCAGATCGCCTTCATCTCCTCGCTCCCGATCCCGCGCGCGATGGTCGGCATCCTCACGGCGCTGCCCGGGACCGCCCTCTGGCGGCGCCTGGACCGGGAGCGGCGCCTCCGTGGGACTTCGGCCGGCGATGTGTTCGGCCGGCCGAACTTCGCGCCGGCGATGGGCGAGCAGGCCCTCGTGGCGGGCTACCGCCGCCTCCTCGCCGCGCTCTTCACGGCCGAGGCCTACTTCCGCCGCTGCGCGCGCCACCTGGAGGAGGTTCCGCTGACGGCGGTCCCCCTGCGCCCCGGCGCCGTCACGACGTTCCTGCGAGCCCTCTGGCGACTCGGCGTCGTCGGCTCCCGGCGGCGGTACTTCTGGCGGCTGCTCGCGACGGGCGTCCGCCGCGCCGGCCTCCTCGCCATCCCCAGGGCCGTCACGCTCGCGATCCTCGGCGAGCACCTCATCCGGTACACGGAGGAGGACGTGCTGCCGCGCCTCGACCGCGCGCTCGCGACCGCGCCAGCCGGACGCTGACCCGACCGGCGCCCCGCCTCACGT
>JBAVTL010000276.1:0-2085 GCA_049696175.1 Anaeromyxobacteraceae bacterium | reverse complement strand
CCTTCACGTCGCCCTCGAGCCGCTTGGCCTGGGCGAGGGTCGAGTCGAGCCGGCTCTTCGCGCCGGAGGCCTGCGACTCGGCGGCGGCGAGGCGGGACGATGCCTCGCCCGCGCGGCTCTCGCTCTCCTCCGCCCGCCGCTCCGTCTCGGCGAGCCGGTCTTCCAGCTCGCGCAGGCGATCCTCGAGGTCGCGGATCGTCGCGTCCTTGCGCGAGAGCTCGCGGTCCAGCCGGGCTCCACCGGCGTCGCCGGTGCTCGCGGAGGGCCTCTCCGCCACGACCTTGATGCCGGCGGCACGGAGCGCAGCGGCGGAGGGGGCACGCACGGCCGGCCGGGAGGGGAGCGGCTCCGGCTCCTCGTCGGGTTCGTCGCCGAGCCCCAGGTCGGGGCCCAGCCCGCCCAGGAGATCGCGCTCCAGGTCGGCTTCGGACGGGCCGGTCCCTTCCTCGGGCTCGCCGTCATCGAGCGCCCCGAGCGCGTCGTCCGCGACCATGTCGAGTCCGCCGAGCGCGGCGCGGGCCGCGGCGTCGTCCTCCTCGGGGAGGGAGGCCGCGGCGGCGTCGACGTCTTCGGCGGCGACAGGGAACTCGTCGTCGAGGTCGAGGGCGAGGGGAGCGCTGCGCGGGGTGGACTTCGCCAGCCGCCGGGCTCCCGCCTCGGAGCCGGGCTCCGAGAGCCCCTCGAACGCCTCGTCGAGCAGCTTCAGCTCGTCGTCCATCCCGGGCATCGCCGTGCCGCCGGGCTCGTCGTCCGGCAGCGAGCCGAGGTCGAGTGCCGGGAGGTCCGAGCCGCCCAGCGGCTCACCGCCGAGGGGCTCGATCCCGGCCTCCTCCTCCAGCGCGACCAGCTCCTCCTCTTCCTCCTCGGTCTCGTCCTGGCCTGGAGCCGGCTCCTCGTCCGTGTAGTCCGGAAGCTCGATCAGGGAGCCCAGGGATGCGAGGAGCGTGGTCGGCGTGTAGGGCTTGAGGAGGTAGTCCTCGGCGCGAACCTTGAGCGTCTTGTGCTTCTCGAAGGTCTCGTGGGTCGCATCGGCGCTGGTGATGACGAGCGGGATCGACTTCAGCGCCTCGTCCTTCTTGAGCTTCTGGCAGATGACGTAGCCAGACATCCCGGGCAGCTCGACGCAGAGGACGATCGCGTCCGGTCCCCACTCCTTGGCGAGCTCGTACCCCTCGCGGCCATCCCCCGTCGTTCGAACCTCGAGGCCGCGCTCCTCCAGGGCGGAGGTGACTTCCTCCGCGAAGGGGGCGTCGCTCTCGATGAGGAGGATCTTCGTGGACATGCTCACTCTCGGTCGGGTGGGGCGCGCGTCGTGGGGCCTCGGCGCGAAGCCCTCTGAAAATTCTTGAGAATTTTACCGGCTGGTCCGGGGGGGTGTCAAAAACCGACGCGCAAACGCTATCGCGCTCCCCGTCCGGAGGTGGCCCCGCCGGCGGGGCGGGGCACCGCGCCCCGCGTCACCTTCCCTGTGCGGTCGCCACGAGGCCGAAGAGATCGTCCTCGTCGAGGTCGGAGACGAGCGAGTAGACGATCTCGTCCCGCCGCCAGACGGCCACGTTGTAGCCGCGGGAGTTGGCGACCCGCACCACGGACGGCCCGACGCGCACCTCGCGCCCGGTCGCGTGGAAGCGCTGCTCCGGATCGTCGACGATGAAGAGCCCCGCGTTCCCCTTGGGCAGCTGGTACCGGATATAGGCCGCTGGGTACTCGCGGAGGTGGGAGAGGCGCGCCCCGACGACCTTCATGCCGTCCTGGCGGAAGTGAGGGGGGGCCGGGCGGAAGTCGAGCTTGCCGGCGAACCAGCCTGGGATGGCCTCGGCGCCGCCGACGCCCGCGGCGGTCACCTCCAGCGGGAGGTCGCGGCTGTGCTTGCGGACCGCCTCGTCGAGGAGCATGTCCGGACCGCCGCGCATGGCTAGCACCGCGAGGACTCCGGCGGCGCAGGCGGCCACGGCGGCGAGCGGAACGGGAGAGAAGGCGCGGCGCCAGAGCGGACGGCGCTCGCGGACGAGCTGCTGCTGGATCCGGACGCGCAGCGCGGCCGGCGCCCTCCCGGCGGCCGTCCCGGTCCCCATCGCCTCGCGC
>JBAVTL010000275.1:0-2871 GCA_049696175.1 Anaeromyxobacteraceae bacterium | reverse complement strand
CGTCGGCGGCACGAACCGCGAACCCGTCCATCGCGGCGCACGCGTACGGCGGGCTCGCGACACGAGCCACCGCGCCGGCGGCGAGGAACCGGCCGGACGCGCCGTCGAGGGAGACCTCCTCCGAGGCGAGCGGCGAGACCGCCCGAAGCACGTCTTCACGAACCGAGAGGATTCGCTCCATAAGGGGGATCATGCCACTGCACTTGATCTAGGCCAACGGCCGACCTGTGCTGTATCATTTTTCGGATCCCATGCTCTCGAACCAGCCGGTCACCGACTGCAGTGCGTGCGGCCTCGGAGTCGCTTCTCAGGGGCGGTGCCGGCTGACTCCAACCTCCCGGGAGTCGGGCTCCACGATCTGCGCGCAGGGCGAGCGTCCCCGCACGGTCTTCTTCATCAAGGAGGGGTTCGTGGCCCTCTCCGCCGTGAGCACCCGCGGAGCCGAGCTGGTGCTGACGCTGCGCGGGCCATCCTCCCTGCTCTGCACGGAGGCGCTCCAGAGCGGCCCCTCTCCCTTCGAGGTCAGGGCCCTCTCCCGCGTGAAGATCTGCGGGATCTCCGGGGATGCGCTCGCGCAGTGGGTTGGCCCGGAGCGGAGCGCCGCGCGCGTGATCCTCGACCTCGTGCTCTCCGAGTCGCACCAGCAGCAGGAGGAGGTCAACTGGCGCAACGGCGACTGCCTCGCGCGCGTCGCGCGCTTCGCGCTCGCCCACGCGCGCTTCCTCTCCGAGCGCCCGAACGCCATCCGGAAGCAGGTCGTGGCCCGGCTGCTCGGCATGCGTCCGGAGACGCTCTCGCGCTGCCTCACCCGCCTGGAGGCCGACGGCGTCGTGGACGCCTCGCGCGGTGTCCGCGTGCTCGACGCGCGCCGGCTCGCCGCGATCGCGATGGAAGACAGCGGCGCCTGATTGGGCTATCTAGGGGCGCGCACCAGCGCCCAAAAGGAAAGAGCGAATGCCCCGACTCGGAATGGGTGAACTTCTCGTCATCCTCGTCATCGTCATCGTCCTCTTCGGCGCGAGCAAGCTGCCTCAGCTCGGCGCCGGGCTGGGCCAGGGGATCCGCAGCTTCAAGAAGGCGCTCGGCGGGGACGACGACAAGGACGAGCCTGGCAAGGCGGGGCCTGGCGCCGGCGACGGCGGCCAGAAGCCCGACTCCAAGCAGTAGGCCCAACCTCCGCCGGGCCCCCTGAGCGGGGCGATGCTGCGGCGAGCGCTTGCGATCCTGGCCCCCGGCCCTCAACATTGAGGCGACGGCGGGCGCACTCTCCTGGAGGATGGGATGCAGCGGATACTCGTGGCCATCGACGGATCCGATCCTTCGCTCAAGGCTGCGCGCATGGCGGCCGACATCGCGCTCCGCTTCGGCGCGCGGCTCACGCTGGTGCACGTCGTCCCCAAGCTCCTGCTCCCACCCGACGTCTACGGCCTGACCCTCGCCGAGGTCGAGCGCGAGCACCGGGCCTACGCCGAGAAGCTGCTCCAGAAGGCGATCTCGTTCCTCGCCGAGCCGGGCGTCGACACCACGAGCACCATCCTCTACGGCGCTCCCGCCGAGTCGATCGCGGAGGAGGCGGCAGCCGCGGACGTGGGGATGGTGGTCGTCGGAAGCCGCGGCCACGGGGCGGTCTCCAGGATGTTCCTCGGGAGCGTGTCCGATCGGATCGTCCACATCAGCCCCAAGCCCGTCCTGGTAGTACACTGAGGGATGAGCGCGATCCCGCCTAGAAGCGCCAGGATCATCGTCGTCCCCGACACCTCCGACACGTCCGGCGCCGTCGCCAAGGCGCTCTGCGACGCCGGCTTCCGCGTGCGCGCTGCTCAGACCTCCGCGGACGCGCTGGAGGCGGCGCGCACCGGCTTCGACGTGGCGCTGGTGGGGCTCGACCTGGCGGACGGGGACGGCGCCGTGCTCGGGCCACGCCTCAAGGAGCAGTCGCTCGACGGCGAGATCATCCTCATGAGCCGCGACGACTCCGCGAGCGTCGCGCTCACCGCGATGCGCGCTGGCGCGTGCTCGTTCGTGGTCCGGCCCGCCGCGTCGCCGGAGCTCCTCGTCACGGTCGAGCAGGCGCTGCGGCAGGCCCGCCTCCACGCCGAGAAGCGCGACCTCGCGCGCAGGGCCAAGGTCGCCGAGAAGCTCGCGACGGTCGGCACGATGACGGCCGGCCTCTCCCACGAGATCCGCAACCCTCTCAACGCCGCGTCGCTGCAGCTCCAGGTCCTCGAGCGCCGGATCCAGAAGCTCCCGACGGACGCCCAGGGCCCGCTGCTCGAGCCGCTGCTGCTCGTCCGCGACGAGATCAAGCGGCTCAACCACGTCCTCGAGGACTTCCTCCAGCTCGCACGGCCACGAGACCTCGCCCTGGCCGAGCTGGACCTCGGCGCGGTCGTAGGCCGCGTGATCGAGTTCCTCGGCGGCGAGCTGGAGCGTCGATCGCTGAGGCTGGAGCGCACGCTCCCCGACGGACTCCCCACGGTCGCCGGCGAGGAGGGGAAGCTGCGGCAGGTGGTCGTGAACCTGCTGCTGAACGCCTTCGACGCCACCCCCGCCGGCGGCACCGTCAGGATCTCCGCGCGCCTGGCCGGCGGGGGCCTCCCGGGTGACGCCGGCCGGGTCGCCCTCGTCGTCGAGGACAGCGGCGGGGGGATCGCGCCCGCGGCGCGCGAGCAGATCTTCGAGCCCTTCTACACGACCAAGGCGCAGGGCTCGGGGCTCGGCCTGTCGATCGTGCACGGCGTCGTGGCTCAGCACGGCGGATCGATCTCGGTCGGCGCCTCTCCGCTCGGGGGTGCGCGCTTCGTCGTCGAGCTGCCCCGCTGGCGCTGACCGCGCCAGCGGGCGGGACGCTCAGGGCTCGCCGCCCGGCGG
>JBAVTL010000274.1:0-1897 GCA_049696175.1 Anaeromyxobacteraceae bacterium | reverse complement strand
GTGCCGTCGCCGACCGCGTCGAGGAGCAGCGGCGTGGCGCCGACGTCCGCGCCGCCGAGCGGCGCAGGGAACCCCGCGAGCTTCTTCCCCGCGCGATCGTAGGCCGCGATGGAGCCGTCGGACGTGGCGACCGCCACGTCCACGAAGCCGTCGCGATCCAGGTCGCCGAGGACCGGCCCGCCGAAGATGCGCCCTGCGTGCCGGATCGGATAGCCGGGCAGCGGCTTCCCGCCGGCGTCGATGACGTGCAGGAGCCCGTCGGCCGAGGTGAAGGCGATCTCGAGCCGCTGGTCGCCGTTGACGTCGGCGACGGCGGGTCCCTCGTAGATCCGGTAGCTGGCCTTGAAGGGGAAGCCCTTGAGCGGCCTCCCCTTCGCGTCGACGACGTAGACGCCGAAGTCCTGGCTCGCCACCACGAGGTCGTTCGCGCCGTCGTCGTTCACGTCTGCGAAGACCGGAGCGCCGGTCACGGCGAACGCGGTGGCGAGCGGGAAGCCCTGCCGCCCGTGGCCAGCCCCGTCCATCACGTAGACCTTGCCGTCCTCGCAGCCGACCGCGATCGAGAGCCCGCCCGCGAAGTTGCCGCTCGACGCGGAGCTGGTGATGGCGCGGGCCATGGTCACCGGGTAGCCGCGCGCCTCGGCGCCGCTCCGCTTGAACGCGTGCAGCCTCCCGCGCTCGTCGCCGACCAGCACCTCCGGCTTCCCGTCTCCGTCGACGTCCGCGAAGCTTGCGCCGGCCTTGACGCGCGCGCCGAGCGAGATGGGGAAGCCGGGGAGGACCTTGCCGCTCCAGAGGAAGAGCTTCCCCGAGGCGGTCACGACCGCCACCTCCGGGCGCTTGTCGCCGTCCATGTCGGCGGCGGCCGGTGCCCCCGCGGCCCCCTCGCCCTCACCGAGCGCGAACGGGAACCCCGGGACGCTCCCGCCGTCGCCACGGACCGCGACGACGCTCTCCCCGGAGGCCACCACGATCACCGGGGTGCCGCCCAGCTCGAAGCCGATGGCCGACTGCGAGATGCGCCCGCCGGTGTCCACCGGGAAGCTGGGGAGGGCGCCCGCCCCGAGAAGGACCGCGAGAAGGAGCTCAGTCATGGCGATGGTCCCGGGCTAGATGCGATCGGCGAGCCGTGCGTCGGCCTCGCGGAGCCGGCTCGCGAGGAGCCGGGCGATGTTGACGATGACGAGGGTGAACCCGTCCCGCGAGTGCTTCCGGAACGTGGCGAAGTTCTCGGCGGTGAGCTGGAGCGCGACGCAGTCGGACCGCGCGCGGACCGTGGCGGAGCGCGGCTCCCGGTCGATGAGCGCCATCTCGCCGAAGACGGCCGGCGCGTCCAGCACGGCGAGGGGCTTCTCCGCGCCGTCCGGCGCGCGCCGGACGACCTCGACCTCGCCGCTGACGAGGACGTAGAGGGACGCGCCGACCTCGCCCTCGGTGAAGATGGCCTCGCCGCGCGCGAAGCGTACGGGCTTCGACAGCTCGCCGAGCACGTCGAGCTCGGCGTTCGAGACCAGCTCGAAGAGCGGGGACTGCCGCAGCGCCTTCGCCTTGTCTATTGTCATGCCTTGCCGGGACCCGGGGGTCGGCCGCCGTCATCGCGGCGGTGCCCCTTGCGCGGGCCGAGGAGCAGCTCCTCGAACCGGTGATCCCCCTCCTCCGTCGTGGGGCCGAGCCCATCGCGCGCCGGCTCGAGGAAGGAGATCCCTCGCTGGCGCCCGACCACGTAGATCGCGAGCGGCCTGACCTCGAGGTTGAAGGCCGTCGGGTCGTCGACCAGCGCGACGGCGAACGCGCTCCGCTGGTCTGCGAGATGGCGCCAGTAGAGGAAGGCCTCGCCGGGAAGGCAGCCGAACCGCTCGCCCGCGCTGGCCAGCAGGGCCGTGCGCCGCCCCTCGGA
>JBAVTL010000273.1:0-3986 GCA_049696175.1 Anaeromyxobacteraceae bacterium | reverse complement strand
GCACACGCCGGCGTGCAGCCAGGCGCCGCGCAGTCGACCGCCCAGCGCCAGGCGGAGCAGCTCGGCAGCCTCCTCACCCGCCTCGTGCGCGGCGCCGTCACCGGGAAGGCGGCGAGCGCGACGAGCGCGACGACGAGTGGCACCTCCTCGAGCGCCGCCGGCTCGCTGGCGTTCCTGAAGGACTCCCGCCTCTCGGTCGAGGAGAAGCTGGCGCGGCTCATGGTGCAGCTCTCCGACAAGTACGAGAAGCAGCTCGAGCAGAAGCTGCAGCAGTACGGGGACCTCGAGTCGGGGAAGACCAGCTCCAGCTCGTCGACGAAGAAGAGCTCCAGCAGCGAGCCCTCCATCGTCTCGGCGCTCGGGAAGGGGCTGTCGAGCCTGGCGTCTAAGGCGGGGCTCGGCAAGGAGCTCGCTGGATTCCTCCCGAAGCTGGCGAGCCAGGTCGCCGGCCCGGTCCTCGCAGGCGCGGCCACCGCGCTCGGGCTCCCGGCGTTGGCGCCGCTCATCCTGAAGGCAGGGCCGCTCCTCGGAAGCGTGGCGTCGGGGGTCGTCTCTGGTCTGACCGGTTCGGCGACCGCGTCGGGGAAGAGCACCACGTCGAGCAAGGCGTCGACCTCGGGCTCGTCGGGCTCGTCGTCGGCGTCTGCGCCGAGCGAGAAGCTGCTCATGACCGAGATCCAGATCCTTCAGGAGAAGCAGAAGGAGATGTTCTCGCTCGTCTCCAACATCCTGCGCTCGATGCACGACACCAAGATGGCCGTCATCGGGAACGTGCGCTGAGGGGGCCTCCATGGAGAACGCGAAGACGATCGAGTCGGGTGCGTCGCTCTCGGAGCTGCTCGAGCTGCCCGCCGAGGTGATGGAGCTGGTCCACGGCGTGGCCGCGGCAGCGCTCGAGGCGGGGAGGGCGGCCGAGGCCGAGAAGGTGCTGGAGGGGCTCGTCGCCATCCACCCGCGCGACCCGGTCAACTGGGCGCTCCTGGCCCGGGCGCACCTTCGGACGGGAAAGGATCTGGCGGCGCGGTTCGCCGCCGAGGTGGGCCGCCAGCTGGCGCCCGACGAGCCGCTGGTCCGGCTGGCTCACGCGGAGGTGCTCCTGGGGCTGGCCGGGAGCCGTGCGGAGGCCGTCGAGGCGCTGCGCGGGCTCAGGAGCATCGAGGGTGCGGTTGGCGAGCGCGCGTCCGCGCTCCTCGCAGGGCTGGGCGAGCGCGTGGGCGCGTGACGGGAGCGTCCCCGAGGACCGCAGAAGTCCACATTCCCAAGCAAATCCGCAGTTTCCCACCTTGACCGACAGCGTGCCGTTGTCCGATAGTTCGCGCCCGTGATCCGGGGGTCCCCGCCCTCGTCACCCGAGGGTCGGCGGTCGACCCGGCGAGTCACTCCAGAAGGAAGAGTCGCGATGGCGATCGGCACCGTGAAGTGGTTCAACGACGCGAAGGGTTACGGCTTCATCTCGCAGGAGGGTGGCGAGGACGTCTTCGTTCACCACACCGCGATCAACATGGACGGGTTCCGCACCCTGAAGGAGGGGGAGCAAGTCGAGTTCGACGTCACCCAGGGGCCGAAGGGGCTACAGGCCGCCAACGTCCGCAAGGGCTAGGCAAAGACAGCATCGGTGGCGCCGTTGGGCGGCCTCGGCATGACCGGGGCCGCTCATGGTATTTGGCGCGGCACTTGATTGCTGCACCAACAACGGCTACGAGAAGGGCCGAATGAGCGAGAAGGAAGCCGGCATCGAAGTTCAGGGAACCGTCGAGGAGGCTCTCGCCGGTGGAATGTATCGCGTCAAGGTCGACAACGGTCCGACCGTGCTCGCCTATGCATCGGGGAAGATGAAGAAGTTCCACATCCGCATCATCCCCGGCGATCGCGTGAAGCTCGAGCTGTCCCCCTACGACCTCACCCGCGGGCGCATCACGTACCGCGACAAGTAGGCCTGCGGGCTCCCCGCCCTCCGCGTGGCCCCCCCGACAGCCCGAAAGCACTGGCTCGACTGGCAGCGCGGCCTCGCCGTGCTCTTCATGGTCGAGGTGCACATCCTCGACGCGTGGATCGCCGCGGGGGCGCGGGTTGGCAACGAGCGCTTCTACGACCTCCTGATGTTCCTGGGCGGCCTCGCCGCGCCGGGCTTCCTCTACATGGCGGGGCTCTCGCAGGCGCTCGCCGACGAGGCCCACGCGCGCAAGGGGGCCGACCCGGTCGCGCGGCGCCGCGCCGCGATGAAGCGCGGTCTCTGGCTGCTGGGCGTCGCCTACATGGTCCGGATGTTCTCGGTCCTCGCCGGCGGCGTCTGGGCCTGGGGCGCGGGGCTCCCGTACGTGCTCGGCGTCGACGTCCTCTCGCTGGCCGGCTTCGGGATCCTCCTCTCCATCACCACCGACGCCTGGACGCCGAAGGACTGGCGGAAGCCGGTCGCGCTGGGGCTGGGGCTCATTCTGCTCTCCTTCTTCTGGCGCGGTGCCTGGCGCTGGGGGAGCTGGCACGAGGTCTTCAAGGTCGACATCCTGAACGTCCTCGCCGTCGGGATGATCCTCTCGGCGTTCCTGGCCATCGGCCGGACGCGCTGGGTCGGCGCGGCGCTGACCGGTGGGGTCGCGCTCGGCGTCGCCTTCGCGACGCCGTGGATCGCAGTGAAGCTGGGCTATCGCGATCAGCCTGAGTTCCTCGCCCGGCTCGCCGCCGACCCGCGCGCCAAGCTCGCGGACGTCCCCTGGGCCTACCTCTACGGCCTCTGGCCCCGGGCGCAGTTCAAGCTGCTCAACTGGGTGGCCTTCCTGCTCGCGGGGGCCGCTGTCGCCCCGCTCGCCACCGGCAGGAGCCGGCCGCTCCTGTTCCTCGGCATCGCCGCCGGGGTCTTCGGCGTCGCCAGGCTGATCGACCCGCTCATCGTCCTCCCGTCGTCGGACCCGATCTTCTGGTGGCTCAACGCGCCGTCCTGGTTCCTGATGCGGCTCGCGATCCACGTCGGGCTGACCGGCGCGCTGATGGCGCTGCCGGCGCTGCTCGTGCCTGCGCTGCGCTGGCTCTCCACCTACGGGCGCCAGTCGCTCTTCGCCTACATCGTCACGGTCGAGCTGACGTACGGCATGTTCGCGAGCTCGCTCAAGCAGCGGCTCTCATTCCGCGGGACGGTCACCGGCATCGCCCTGATGATGGTCCTCGGGTGGATCCTCTCGGCCGGCTGGGAGCGGTTCCAGCGAAGGCTCCGGGAGCGGAAGGTCGCCTGACAGGGTGGCGTCCGTCTCTTCCTCGGGAGGAGCCGCGGGGGACGGCGAGCGGGCGCTCTCGGCGAACGTCAGCGGGGCCGCGAGCGCCTCGAGCAGCTGGTCCTCGTCGATCGTCCCGGCCTCGGCCATGTGCAGGAGGAGGATCCGGAGCCGCTCCGTCCAGGCCTCGTCCAGCGCGCCGCGCGTGAAGTAGTAGTGGTAGCGGACCGGGTTCGGGATGATCGACGCCAGGAAGGCCGCCTCCCGGATCGAGAGCTCCGTCGCAGGCTTCCCGAAGTAGTGGCGCGCAGCGGGACCGATGCCCCAGATCCCCGGCCCCCACTCGGCGATGTTCAGGTAGATCTCGAGCAGGCGCGCCTTCGGGACGGCCGCCTCCAGGCCGATGGCCACCATCGCCTCGCGCGCCTTCCGCACGAGCGTCTTCTCGCGGGACAGGTAGAGGTTCTTCGCGAGCTGCTGCGTGATGGTGGACGCGCCCCGGACCACGCGCCCCGCCTCCTGCCCCTGGGCGAAGGCGTTGCGCAGCTCCTCGAAGTCGAAGCCGGAGTGGCCCCAGAAGCCGGCGTCCTCGCTGGCCGTCACGGCGCGCACCACGTGCTCGGGGAGCGTCGCGAGCGGCACGAAGCTGGGGTTCTCGGGCCCGATCCGGATGGCCGGCGCGTGGCCCGTCTCCACCTCTGGGCGCCACGTGAAGGGGGAGCGGAGCGGGACCGCGGGCGCTCGCCGGGCCGCAGCGCGGAGCGGCGCGAGGTCGAGGGC
>JBAVTL010000272.1:0-4401 GCA_049696175.1 Anaeromyxobacteraceae bacterium | reverse complement strand
ACGCAGAAGAGCCCGGCCTCGGTGCGACCGTCGGCTGGAACGCGCTCGGGCCAGAGCGCGCAGTGGAATCCCGGGGAGTCGGAGAGGTGAAGGTCCAGCTTCGTGCGCCGCTCGTTGCCCAGCGCGTTGAGCGAGGTCGCGAGCCCCCACCTCGCGCCCGGTGGGACGATGGCCGGGACGCGGAACCTTCCCTCCGCGTCGGCGCGCACCGGGCCCCAGGAGCGCCCGGCGATCTCGACGCGCGTCTCCACGCCCGGCTCCGACCGCCCGGGGAGGTCGATCGCCGCGGCGACCGGCAGGTGCGCGACGCCGACGGCGAGCGGGGTGGCGCAGAGCGGGCAGCGCGGCGCGAGCGCGACGATCCCGAGCACCTCGGGCTGCGGCGAGTCCGCTGGGCGCCAGGTCGCCTCGTAGCTCCCCGGCGTGGCGCCAGCGACGAGCGGGCCGAGGGTTCCCGTCGAGACGACGACGTGAGGCTCGGCCGCGAGGGCGAGCGGCTCGCCGGCGGCGGCGCGCGCCTCGAACCTCAACCGGACCTCGCGGTCGCGACCCTTCACGGGCGCCGCGGGATCGGCCGTCATGAGGATCCGGCCGGGAGGCCCGGCGACCGCCGCCCGGACCGAGTCCTCGCCCGCGCGCAGCAGGATCGAGTCGCGACCGGGCTCGGGGATCACGCGCCAGAGCGAACCCGCCTCGCGCTCCACCCGCGCGCCCTCCGCCAGGAGCGGCGCGTCGCCGGCGACCGCGACCTGCTCGCCGTCAGGCGAGAGCGGCCACGGCGGGACTCCGATGGAGGCCCCAGCGAGCAGCGAGAGCGTGAGCGCGGCGCTCAGCACGCGCGACCGGAGTGGACCGAGCTGCCGCGGAGGTCAGCGCCGCGAGCGGCGCCTGCGAGGGGCGAGGAGCAGCGCGGCTGGGAGCAGGAGCGACGCCAGCGAGGCGTAGCCGCTCGACGTCGAGCAGCCGAGGCCGCCACGCTTCGCCAGCCCAGCCGGCGCCGGGGGACAGCCAACGCTTCCCGCGACGCAGGTCCCGAGGTCCGAGGCCACATTCCCATTTCCTCCACCGTCGGCGAAGATCCTGACGCGGAGCTCGGCGCCAGGTCCGCCCTCGAGCACGGCCCCGACGCGTCCCTCCCCTGCGCCGACCGTCAGCCGGACCTCACGCGTGAGGCTGCCCTGGCCGAAGTCGCCGGGGGCGGCGACGACCTGCGACCCCGCGCCGATCCAGCCGGACGTCACGTCCTGCGCCGCGATGCAGAGGAGGACCGGAGTGGCGACGTTGGCCGTGAAGAGGGTCCCACCAGCCGATGGGCCCGCCTTCGCGCGGGTGACGGTGAACTGCCCGATCGGAGTGGCGCTCGAGTCGCAGCTCGCGGGCCCCACGGCCGTGGGGGGCGCCAGCACGTCCTGGAGCGGGGCCTCGAACATGTAGATGTCGAAGTCGCCGGACGAGTCGTCGGACCAGACGACCTGGACGATCTCCGTCGTGACGACCAGGTCATGGAGCTTCTGGTAGGAGCCGGTCGGCGAAGGCATGAAGAGCCATGGAGTGCCCGAGGCGTCCGCGAAGTGCCAGAGCGTCACCTGCGGCTTGAGCTGATCGTCGGACGCCTCGAAGCCGACCCAGTCGTCGAAGAGGCGCGGGTGGACCTTCAGGCCGGGCGTCGTCAGGGAGGCGACCAGCGTGCCGTCGGTCGAGTCCAGCACGTGGATGGCCTTGGTCGTGCCGTCGCCGCCCTCGGGGAGCGCGAGCACCGCCAGGCGTGGAGGAGCGCCGACGGCGGACCAGATGGAGACGTCCTCCGCGGTTCCTGGGACGTCGAACGACTGCACCGTGTCGGCGGCCGTGTTCACGAGCTTCACCGACCCGCCGTCCACGTACGCGATCCAGTCGCCGGTGACCGAGATGGAGTGCTGGTCGCCCGGATCGCGCAGCACCGTCCGGGGCGGGAGCGGATCGCCAAACCGCTGCCAACCGACGTCGGTGCCGGTGTCCGTGCCCGCCTCGACCCAGGCAACGAGGCTGGGCGAGAGCGCGGTCTGACCGAGGAAGGGGCCGTCGCCGGTGACGATCGAGAGCGCAGCGCCCGTCAGGTCGCGGACCTCGACCACGCCCGGGCTCCTGAATGCGTAGCGCAGGTTGACGAGGTGCGGAGGGCCCTGATCGACGTCGTCGAAGGTCTGCTGGCCAGGCGTGCTGCCCGGCGCCAACGACTGGATGAAGATCTCGGTGCCGCGTGCCGTGGATCCGAGGTAGGCGATGAAGGTGCCGCTGAGGGAGGGATCGGTCTGATCGCCGGGCCCCGTCACGATCGGCGTCGCCGGCGGCAGCTCTGCCGCTGACGCCGAGGTGGCGATGAAGATGGCAGCGATGAAAGATCGAACCAAGATGCACCCGTGGCCAGCGCCTCACGAGCCCCCCGCCCGCGATGGCGCCTGCAGCCCGATAGTCATATTTCGGAGCGGATGGGTCAAGACCTCAGGGGGACTTCACTTCTTGTCCGCTGTAGTGCGCTGGCGGTTCTTTCCCCACAGATCCTGGGTGTCGAACTGGGTCTCGGGAGCGCGGGTGTCGAGGACGACGGGTGGGCTCTTCGACCGCTCGCGCCGCCCGGCGACGTCGCGCGCCACCGCCTCGATCGTCTGCTGCCCTTCGCGCAGGTAGAGGGCGTGGGTGAAGACGCCATCCGCGCCCACCTTCACGCGCTCCCCGCCGACCGAGACCAGCGCGCCGGGCGAGGCGCGCCCCCTGACGACGATGCGGCGCCGGTTGGTCTCGCGCGTCGTCGGCCAGTCCACCTTGAGGAGGAGCGACCGCGGCAGCGGGACCGGCGGCGACGGCGCCTTCCCGCGCTCGGCGCTCGACTGCTGCCCCGCGCGGACCGCGACGATCTGCCCGCCTGAACCCAACTGGGCTTCACCCTCGGTCACGCCGACGGCCACCCTCCCCTGGCTCGACATCACGGCGATCCGGCCGCCGCCGGTCCGGACGGTCGCGTCGTCCGACGCCTCGAAGACGACGACGCGCCCTCCGTCGGCCTTCACCTTCGCCTCCGCGAGCCCTTCCTCCAGCCGGAACCGGGAGAGCTCCGCGGCGATCTCCTTGACGTCGATGCGCGCCGCCCCTTCGAGGAAGACCTGGTAGCTCTCCCCCGCGCCGAGCTCGAGCGCGCTCCCCTCGGTGGTCTCGATCGCGTCGGACTCCTGCAGCACGATCCCGGGGACGAGCCGGATCCGCTCGCCGCCACCGCGCCTCAGCCAGGCCTCGCCGGTCGCGCGCGTGACCGCGACCGCCGTCGTGGCCTGACGTGGGGTTGGGACGGACGGCGCCGAGATCCCTGCGACCGGACCGCGCCCGAAGAGGAGCCACCAGGCGAGCAGGACCGCGCCGCCCATTGCGAGGAGCGAGCCTACGAAGAGGGTTCGCTCCTGCAGCCGCGCCATCCGATTCTCTTACGCCTGCGGGGCCGAGGCGGGCAAGCGGACGGTGAAGGTGCTCCCCTCGCCCACATGGCTCTCGACGCCGATGCGCCCACCGTGCTCGGCGACGATCCGGTACGAGACCGAGAGGCCGAGCCCGACGTTGGTCCAGATCTCCTTCGTCGTGAAGAAGGGCTCGAAGAGCCGCGCCAGGTGCTCGGGGGCGATCCCCTTCCCCTCGTCGGCCACCTCGATGACCGCCTCGTCCCCCTCGAGCCGCGTCGTCACGCGGACGCGCGCGCCCGGCTTGCCGAGGCAGGCGGCGTGGGCGTTGTTGAGCAGGTGGAGCACCACCTGCTCCAGCTGGCCAGCGTCCCCGCGGACGCTCGGGCCGGGCTCGGCGAGCGCCGGCTCGACCACCACCCCCGCCGCCCGCGCCTGCTCGGTCGTGAGCGCGAGCGCCTCGGTCACCACCCCGTTCAGCTCCAGGATCGCGAAGACGGGCTCGAGCCGCTGCTCGCTGAAGCGGAGCAGGTTCTGCGTGATGTCGCGGCAGCGGCGGGCGAGCGCCTCGATCTTCCCGATCAGGTCGCGCCCCTCCGCGTCCTCGGGGAGGGTCGCGAGGAGCAGCTGCGCGTTGCCGAGGATGCCGGTCAGCGGGTTGTTGATCTCGTGGGCGACGCCGCCGCCGAGCTGCCCGATCGCCGCCAGCTTCTGCGCCTCGACGAGCCGCGCCTGCGCCTCCTTCAGCTCGCGGGTCCGCTCCTCCACCTGGCGCTGGAGCTCCTCGTTCCAGCCCTCCAGCTTCGTCCGCGCCGTCTGGAGCTCGCCCGCCATGCCGTTGAAGGCGCGCGCCACCTGCCCCAGCTCGTCGCCGCCGCGCTCCTCCACGCGCACGGTGAGGTCGCCGCCGCCGAGCGCGCCCGCGGCAGACTGGAGCGAGGCGAGGCGACGGGTGAGCCCGCGCGCCACGAAGAGC
>JBAVTL010000271.1:0-5825 GCA_049696175.1 Anaeromyxobacteraceae bacterium | reverse complement strand
GAGCCGGGGCTGCGCGCGCCCTCCGCGGGGCCGGCGCATGGCGCGCCAGGCGTCCGCGCCCGAAGCCCGGCCTCTCCCCCGAGGGAACGCATGATCGACCTGACGCGAATCGCCAAGATCCCGAACGTCGCGAGCGCGGTGCTCGGTGACCTCGGCGGCTGCCTCCACGACGCCGTCCGCGAGCCGGACGGCGAGGCGGTGGCCGCCGTGACGGGCTTCATCTCCACGAGCCTCCAGGACGCCGGCGATCAGCTGGGGCTGGGTGCGCTGACCCGCGTGTCGATGGCCGGTGGAACCCGGGCCGTCGTCATCGCGCTCGACGGCGGAAACGTCGTCACGATCGGCGTCGCGCCGCCGGGATCCCTCCCGGCGGTGGAGCGCGCGCTCGACACCTCCTCCGGCGGTCGAGGCTGACATGGAAGCCATCCTCCAGGCGCTCATGGACCTCAGCGGTGTCACCGCGGCGATGGTCTTCGACGGCGCGGGCCCGCTGCTAGGCCACCGCGGCCACTCGATCTACGACCGGGCCCTCTGCGAGCAGGTGGGCGCCGCCCTCGTGCGGGCGATCGACGCGATCCAGCTGCAGCAGGAGGACTGGGAGACCATCACCGCGCAGTTCCAGGACGGGAAGCTGCTCCTGCGCAAGGTCGGCGCAGTCGGCGGCCGGACCCAGGTCCTCGCCGTCGTGGCCGACGGGAGCCTCAACCCGTCCTTCGCCACGGTCGCGATCCGGGTCGCCGCCGGCAAGCTCCGGAAGCTGGGCGAGGGGGGCGCCTCCTCCTCGTCGCTGCTGGGCGGCTCCCATCCGGTCCAGGGCCAGTCCGCTGCGGACTCGCACCCCTCGCTCGCCAACTCCGGCCTGAGCTGGGCGAAGGGCTCCAACGTCGGCCTCTCGAAGGTCCAGGTGGCGGACCCCGCGGCGGGCGCGTTCCTCGTCCGCTGCGCCAAGGCGCTGGCGCAGGCCGTCGGGCCGATCGCGAAGGTCTACGTCGAGGAGGCCGTCCGGCGCGTCTCGCCGGAGGGCCCGTTCGCCTTGGCGCAGTCCGCCCCGCTCGTCGAGGACCTGGCGAGCCAGATCGAGGATCCCGCCGACCGCAAGCAGTTCAAGGCGGCGCTCGCGAAGACCCCGGAGTAGCTCCACCCCCGCAGCCCACCCGCACCCTCGAGTCGTCTCGCAGCCCGGAGGTACACGATGTCCGTCGTCGACACGATCCAAGAGAGCCTGGGGCTCAAGATCACCCTGAAGCTGGCCGTGCTGATGCTCGGCCTGACCGCCGCGGCCGCCATCGGGATCACCCTCCTCCAGACCCGGTCGATGGAGGCGCTGACCCTCGAGAAGGCGCGCGTCGCCGCGTCGATCGGCGCCCGCCAGTACGGGGACTTCTTCGACAACGCCATCGACAGCGGGGTGATGACGGTCGCGGACGCGTTCGACCGGAGCTACGTCGAGATCAGGGGCTACGACTTCGGCGGCAAGCCGAAGTACCACACGCGCTACGACGCGTTCACCGACCGGGCCGTGCTGGTCTTCCAGGACAAGTTCCTCGACCACAAGGACTTCCTCTTCGCAGTCGGCGTGGACGAGAACGGCTACCTCCCGACGCACAACACGCGGTTCCAGCGGCCGGTGACCGGCGATCCCGCCGAGGACCTCGCGGGCAACCGGACCAAGCGGAAGTTCGACGACCCGGTCGGCATCGCCGCCGCGCGGAACACCGAGCCGACGCTGGTGCAGGTCTACGAGCGGGACACCGGCGAGAAGATGTGGGACGTCTCGGCCCCCATCTTCGTCAAGGGCCGGCACTGGGGCGGCTTCCGGGTCGCGGTCTCGATGCAGCGCATCGCGGACCGGATGCTGCTCCTGCTGATCACCCTCGTCGGCGCCTTCGCCGTCTTCGGCGTGGTCACCCTCACGGCGATGTACCTCGTGGTCCGCGGCGCGATGAAGCCGGTGAAGGCGCTGACGGAGGCCGCCACGAAGATCGGCCTCGGCGAGGATCTCGACACCCCCATCAAGACCGACGACGTCGACGAGATCGGGAAGCTCACCCGGTCGATCGACCGCCTGCGGCTCAGCATGAAGGCGGCGATGGCCCGCCTTGGCCAGTGACCCCGACGAACGAGGATACGACCATGACCCGTCAACTCCGCAGCTCCGCGCTGCTCGCCGTCGTCGCCGTCGTCGCGTTCGTCCCGCCCGCCTACGCCGCGCAGCCGAAGCGGGTGGCCCCCGCCGCGCCCGCCGATAACCTCACGGCGCAGGAGCGGGAGATGCTCACGCTCGGCAACGACTTCGCACGCCGCTGCACCGACGCGCTCCAGGGCTGGATCTCGAAGAAGGAGGTCAGCGTCGACCGGCTCTTCGGCTTCCTCTACTACCCGAGGCCGGACACCGATCCGCCGAAGTTCACGACGGACTACGACAAGCTCTCCGACCGCGACATCCAGGCGATCGAGGAGGACATCCTCGCGCGGGCGCCGACCATCATCTACACCGTCCTCGTCGACAAGAACGGCTACCTCCCCACGCACAACCAGCGCTACTCACAGCCGCTCACGGGGAACAAGGCGAGCGACCTGGTGAACAACCGGACGAAGCGGATCTTCAACGACCGGACCGGCCTCGCGGCCGCGCAGAGCACCGCGCCGTTCCTCATCCAGAAGTACCAGCGCGACACCGGCGAGACGATGGCGGACCTCTCGGTCCCGATCTTCATAGACGGGAAGCACTGGGGGGCCGTCCGGATCGGGTACAGGCACCTGGAGGTTAGGTAGGGGGCAGGAGGACGTTGCCGCCTTGGCCCGGCCTGTAGGCTATAGGAGCTTCTTCAGGAGCCCGAGTCCCTGCGCGAGGGCGCCGCCTTCGGGCAGCGCGCCGTCGGGCGAGAGCTTGTCGACGAGCCCGGGGAGGATCGAGGTGAGCTGGGAGGCCGCCTCCTTCGGCGCGAGGCCGGCCTGCGTCGCGATGTTGCCAAGCGCGTCGGGGCCCAGGACCTTCTGGAGCTGGTCTGCGTTGATCGGTAGGTTCGTCCCCTTCCCGATCCAGGAGGCGGCGATCTTGTCGAGGCCGGCGCTCTGGAACCCGGCCATGAGCTGCGGGAGTCCGCCACTGCCGAGCCACTGGATCACCGCCTGGCCCAGCTTCCCTTGCCCCTCGCCGGCCACGGCCTTGCCGATCGCGCCGCCAACCGCCTTGCTCACGTCGTCGAAGAGTCCCATGGGTCGCTCCGTGCGGGGTCGAACGGGGTGCCGACACGCGCCGCGCAATCTTTCCACCGTCTCCATCGGAAGGGTACGGTCTGGAAGGGGCGCGCTGACCTGGCCCGGCGCTCTCATGGGGGGGGGGCGGGTGCAGCGGCGTCACCCCCGCCTGCGTTGCACGGCACCCGTGCAAGATGCGCGCGCAGTCGCCATCGTCGATTACCACTGAGGAGGAAGCACCATGCTGCCGAAGAGCCGCCCACCGACCCCGCCTGGAGAGATGCTGCTCGAGGAGTACCTGAAGCCGCGCGGCGTCACGCAGGTGGCGCTGGCGGCGCGGATGGGGGTGCCGATCCAGCGGGTGAATACCATCGTGAACGGCAAGCGCGGCATAACAGCCGAGACGGCCATCCTGCTCGCCGAGGCGCTCGACACCACGCCTGAGTTCTGGATGGGGCTCCAGACCGACCTCGACCTCTGGCACGCCCTCAAGGCCAGGGCAACGGCCGGTATCCGGCGCAGCGGGGCCGGCCCGGGTCGTCATCGCGCCGCTTGATTCTGCGGAACGCGAGCGACGTCAAGGCGGGTACCGCGGACTTCTAGATCGCCGGATCCCGTCTCACGTCCCTCGCCGCAGCTCCGGCCGGTCGGCGCAGTCGACGCCACACGCGCGGCAGACGTCGGGGGCGCAGGGGCGCGTGACCTCCCCTGCGAGCCCGCGCGCGCGCTCGCGCAGGAGCCACTGCTTCTCGACGCCGGGGGCGAGGAAGTCCCAGGGGAGCCGCTCCGCCTCCCCCACCTGACGCTCGGCGAACCAGGCGGCGTCCTCGCCCCAACCCTTGAGCGCGCGCCCTAGCGCGCCGCCGTGATCGCGCCAGGCCGCCTCGACGAGGTCCGCGGTCCGCCGGTCGCCGCGCGAGAGGACGGCCTGCAGGCGCGCCTCCCGGGGCGAGAGGAAGTCGACCGACACGCCGAGCGGCCGCAGCTCGCGCTCCAGCAGCTTGCGCGCCGCCTTCAGCGCCGCCTCCGGCGCGATCCCGTCCCACTGGAACGGCGTCCACGGCTTGGGCACGAACGGGTTCACGGAGAGCGTCATGTGCCCCATCCGCCCGCGCTTGCGCGCCCAGGGGAGGAGCACCTCGTCCCGGATGCGCCGGGAGAGCGCGGCGATCCCCTCGAGGTCCTCCACCCGCTCGGTCGGGAGCCCGCACATGAAGTAGAGCTTCACGTCCTCCAGCCCCTCGGAGAGCGCTGCCTCCGCCGCCTCGACGACCCGGTCGTCGGTGAAGTCCTTGTTCAGGACCTGCCGGAGCCGCGCTGTCCCCGCCTCGGGGGCGAGCGTCACCGTCTTCTCGCCCCCATCGGCGAGCGTCCGCGCCAGCTCCCGGTCGAGCGCGTCCACCCGGAGGCTCGACGGGCTCGCCTTGCCGCCGCGCGCGGCGATCCAGGCGGTGAGCGGACGGAGCGCGGAGTGGTCGCTCGTGTCGGGCCCGACGAGCCCGATCCGTTGGCCGCGCGCCATCCCCTTCTCCGCCTCTGCGCGGAGCACGGCCTCGGAGACCTCCCGGTACGGGCGCTGGACGAAGCCGGCGGCGCAGAAGCGGCAGCCCCAGAGGCAGCCGCGCGCCACCTCGACCAGGTGGAGGTCGCCGAACCGCGCCCCGGGCGTCTCGACGGTGCGCGCCGTCGTGAGGTCGCGGAGGTCGGGTGCCCACTGCCTGTGGACGCGCTCCGGCGCGCCGCCTAGAGGCTCGAAGCGGGTGACCCATTGCCCGTCGCCCGACGCGCCGCGCGGCGGGGCGTACGCCACCTCGTAGCGCGAGGGGACGTAGACGCCAGGCAGCCGCACGAGGGCGTCGAGCAGCTCCCCGCGAGCCGGCGCCTCCTCGCGCGCGCGGCGGAGCACCTCGACGAACGGAGGGAGGAGCGGCTCCGCCTCGCCGATGAGCATCGCGTCGAAGAACGGGGCGATCGGCTCCGGGTTGATCTGGACCGCGATCCCACCGGCGACCACGAGCGGGTGGCGCGAGTCGCGCGCCGACGCGCGCACCGGCAGCCCGGCCCGCGCCAGGAGCTCGGGGATCCGGACGTAGTCGTCCTCGAAGGAGAGGGAGAAGGCGACCACGTCGAAGTCGGAGAGGGGCCGATCCGACTCGACGGTCCTCGGCTCACCCGTCCCTTCGGGGAGGAAGGCCCGCTCGCAGAGGACGTCCGCCGGCTCGTTCAGGAGCCGGTAGACCGCGTGGACCCCTAGGTTGGCCATCCCGACGGCCCAGCTGTTGGCGTAGACGAGCGCCCACGCCTGCCTGCCGCCGCGATCCTTGCGGATCGCCCCTCGCTCCTGGGTGGGGGCCATGTGCTCCATCGGGTACGGCCTTCATCTAACAGCGGCGGGTGCTCCCGTCGAGCCGAGCCCGCGCCGCCGCGTTCGAGGGTATTATCCGCCGGCGCAGCGGGGCCCTTCCCCGCGAGTGAAACCACATGACCGTCTCCACCCGAATCGCAGCCGCCGTCCTCGCGACCGGACTCACCGCCGCCTGTGCGTCGGGGGCCCCGCGCGTCGCCGCGCCTTCCCAGACCCCGCTCCCGCGCCCCCGCTCGCCGGAGGAGGCGCTGCCGGGGAT
>JBAVTL010000270.1:0-3411 GCA_049696175.1 Anaeromyxobacteraceae bacterium | reverse complement strand
GGCTGCGGGAGCTGGGGGAGCGCTGCAGCGCCGCAGACGACAGCGCGCGCCGCCTGCTCGCGCGCCTCTTCCAGGGCGGCGCCATCTTCACGCGGCAGGGCTCACGGCTCGGCCGCGAGCTGCTCCTCGCCCACCAGCAGCTGCTCCGCGCCGAGTCGCTCGTGTGGCGCGCGGGCGACTGCGATGACTCCGCCCCCGACGAGTCCGACGCCCTCCACCAGGAGGCGGCCGCGCTGGTGGATCGGTCCGCGCAGATCATCGCGCGCTGCGACGCGTCCTGCGCGCGCGGGCAGTGATCCGCGCCCCGGAGTCCGGCCCATGACCCTGCCCCTCAGAGAAGCGCTGCTCGCCGGGCTGCTCCTTGCACCGGCAGTCACGGCCGCGCAGGTTACGCTCGGCGCGCGGGCAGGCATGGCCTTCCCGCTCGGCGATCTCGAGCGGGGCGCGGCGGTGAAGGAGGCCGTCGAGCGCGCCTACCCCATCGAGGCGGCGGTGGGCTGGAAGCTCACGCCCTCGGTGGAGGTCGGCCTGCAGGGCGGCTACGCCTTTGCCTCGCAGGGCGGGGACGCGTCACGCGAGTGCGCGGTGACCGGAAGCACCTGCAAGGTGCACCTCTGGAACGTCGGCGCGCGGGGCGAGTACGAGGCGCTGGCCGGGTCGCTCCGGCCCTTCGCCGCGGCGACGCTCGGCTGGGAGTGGGAGGTCGAGCGCTGGAAGGTCCGCCCGGACGACTGGGACCAGACGAGCCGGAGCGGCTGGCTGGCCGGGCTGGAGGCCGGCGCCTACCTCCCGGCGACGAAGAAGCTCGACCTCGGCGCGTTCGTCGGCCTCTCCTTCGGCCAGTTCCTCTGGAAGTCGGAGAAGGGGGAGACGCTCGGTGAACCACACGCCGACGCCGCCGCGATCGCGAGCCCGGCCCTCCACGGCTGGCTGTCGATCGGCCTCCGCGGACGGTTCACGCTGTAGGCGCCGAGCCCCCGGCCGCGCCGTAATTTGCTGACCCGCGGTGACGGGGGGGCTACCATGCTCCAGCGTCCCCAGAGGGGGGGCGGGCCCGAACATTCGGTGCCCTCGAAACCAAGGAGCAGCAAATGCGGAAACTTCTCGTTGCGGCAGTGCTCGCGCTTGTCTCTCCTCTCGCCGCCAGCGCGCAGGTCGGCCTGGGGGCGAAGCTGGGGATCAGCTTCCCGATCGGCGACGCCGACCGGGGCGAGCAGCTCAAGGACATCACGTCGATCCAGGTCCCGCTGGAGCTGAGCCTCAACTTCCACGTGACCCCCGCCGTGAAGCTGGGGGGCTACGGCGGCTACGCCTTCGCCAAGACCGGGTCGATCGTCCAGGACTCCTGTGACTTCTACGGAGAGGACTGCACGCAGCACAGCTGGCGCGCCGGCGTGAAGGGCGAGGTCGCGCTCGGGAGCGGGGCCCCCGGATCCTTCAGGCCCTACGTCGGCGCCAACTGGGGGTGGGAGTGGAACGTCACGAAGATGGAGCAGTTCGGTGAGTGGGGAAAGATGAACATCAGCGGGTGGGAGCTCGGGATCGAGGGCGGCGCCGACTCGATCATCTCGCCGCAGCTCACCGCAGGCTTCTTCGTCAACCTCGCCTTCGGCAGCTACGGGAAGATCAAGACCACCTACTCCAGCGGCGCCGGCCTCCCCGACGACTCGTTCAGCATCCCCAGCGCCGATCGCGAGACGCACGCCTGGCTGACGCTCGGCGTCCGCGGCAACTTCGACCTGCAGCCGGCCGGCTACTAGCTCGGGTTCGTTCACTGGCGGCCGCTCCCTGCGACGGGGGCGGCCGCTTCCGTTTGGTGTGGTAGAGGATCGGGATGCACGGCCGCCTGCTCGAGCTGGAGATCGACGCCCCCTCGCTGCGCGACAACCCGCTCGGCGATCCGTCGCGCCGCGCGCTGGTGGCCTACGTGCCGCCGGGGGCAGAGAGCCGGCGCTTCCCCTCGGTCACCTTCCTCCACGGCTTCACCGGCTCGGCGAAGGGCTGGCTCTCGCCGGGCGCCTTCCAGCCCACGGTGCCCGCGCGGATCGACGCGCTGGTGGCGGCGGGCGAGATCCCGCCGATCGTGGCGCTCTTCCCCGACGGCTTCACCGGCGTCGGCGGCACGCAGTGGATCAACGCGCCCGCGGTGGGGCGCTACGCCGACTACGTCGCGGAGGACGTCGTGCGGTTCGCCGACGAGCGGCTGCCGACGATCCCGCGGCGGGAGGCGCGCGCGGTGGTCGGGAAGAGCTCGGGCGGCTACGGCGCGCTCCAGCTCGGCGGCACGCGGCCGGACGTCTTCGGCTTCGTCGGCGCCCACGCGGCCGACGCCTACTTCGAGTACTGCTACCTGCCCGACCTCCCGAAGGCGGCGTCGGCGCTGGCGGCCGCCCCCGATCCCGCCGCCTGGCTCGACGCGATGAAGCAGCGGGCGCGTGAGACGAAGCTCGCCGGGAGCGACCACCCGGTGCTCAACGTCATCGGCATGGCGGCGCACTACTCGCCGCGGGCCGGCGCGCCGCTGGGGCTGGAGCTGCCGTTCGAGCTCCCCTCCGGCCGGATCCGCGACGAGGTCTGGGCGCGGTGGCTGGAGCACGACCCGGTCCGGACAGTGCCGCGCCGGCTGGACGCGTACCGCAGGCTGGGGGGCGTCTTCGTCGACTGCGGCACCCGCGACGAGTTCAACCTCCGCTGGGGCGCGCGGATGGTCGCCGGCGCGCTCAGGGGCGGAGGCGTGGAGGTGGAGCACCAGGAGTTCGAGGACGGCCACATGGGGATCAACTACCGGTTCGACGCGTCGCTGCGCTGGCTGGCGCCGCGCCTTCATCGCACCACCGAGGCAGCACGATGAGCCCCGAAGAGAACCTCTCCCGCGTCGCACGGCTGCAGGAGACGCTCCGCGAGGCTGGGCTCGCCGGGGCGCTGCTCCTCACCGCCGTGGACGTCCTCTACTTCTCCGGCACGCGCCAGAACGGCGTCCTCTGGGTCCCGGCCGGCGCCGCGCCGACGCTGCTCGTCCGGAAGAGCTTCGCGCGCGCGAAGGCGGAGGGGGCGATCGCGGACGTCCGCCCCTTCCCGTCGTCGAGGGAGCTGGCCGCTGCGCTGGGGGCGGCGGGGAAGGTCGGCACCCCCTTCGACGCCGCGCCGCAGGCGACGCTCGACTGGTGGCGCAAGCAGCTCCCGGCGGCCCAGCTCGTCGATCTCTCGCTGGCGCTGCGCGCGCAGCGGTCGGTGAAGAGCCCGATGGAGCTCGCCGCGATGCGCGAAGGGGCCGGCCGGCTCGGCGCGGTCCTCGCCGAGCTCCCGAAGTACCTGCGCGCGGGGATGCGCGAGCTCGACCTGGCGGTGGAGGTCGAGTCGCGGCTGCGCCGCGCGGGGAGCGAGGGGTCACCCCGGATGCGCGGCTTCAAC
>JBAVTL010000269.1:0-2348 GCA_049696175.1 Anaeromyxobacteraceae bacterium | reverse complement strand
GGTCAGCTCTTCGACGGCGCGCCGAGGAGGTCCACCCCACGCTGGCGAGACCGAGGACCTGGCCGTGCGAGGGGCCGGCGCCGGGGCCGGCGTCGTCGCGCCGAACCAGCGTCGCGTCTCGCGCGGGGCGTAGGCCACCGAGTAGACGGGGGTGCCCACGAACCTGACGGTGGGGACGAACGTCCACCAGAAGTCGAAGAACGGGTAGCTCGTCACGAAGACCGAGACGCCCGGCGCGAGCGGCGCCCAGCCGACCACGTCACCCCCGAACCGCCAGGTCACCCACGCCGGTGCCCACTCGTACCCTGGCACCCAGACCCAGCTCCAGCTCGGGTCGTAGATCCAGCGCCCATAGTGGTAGACGGCCCACGCGAACGGCTCGTCCGAGTCCCAGTACCAGCCCTCGTCCGTCCAGAGCCAGCTGCCGTAGTAGTACGGCCGCCAGCCGACCGCGACCCTCGGCCGCCAGACGTTGCCGTAGCGCGGCGAGGCGTACCAGTCGCCGCTGGCGCTCAGCGTCGATCGGAAGACCTCAGGCGTCACACCCGGCGTCGCGCCCTGGAGATCGACCGAGACCTCGGCAGCCGCCCCACCCCAGGAGGCGCCCTCACCCCCTTCGGGTTCGTGCTCTTCCTCCCACTCCCGTGCGCTGGTGAACGCCGGCCCAACGACGAGCGCGAGCACTGCGGTGAGCCCCACTAGACGCTTGCGGTACATGGCAGCCTCCACACCAATGCAAAGCAAGGCCGATGCCGTCGGCGACCGCAGCATCTTCAAGGACTTGCGGGGCGCGAAGGTGTGCCGAGCGTCACACAGTGTTGCGGCGGCCACCCGCCGGCAACGCCCGGGCTCACGCCAGCTTCTTCTCTTTTTCGAACGAGAGGAGCGGCGACTCGCGCCCGCGGATCACCCCTTCGGTGATCACGCACTCCTTGACCCCTTCGCGGAAGGGGACGTCGTACATGATGTCGAGCATCGCCTGCTCGAGGATGGCGCGGAGGCCGCGCGCGCCGGACTTCCGGCGCATCGCCTCCGTCGAGGTCGCCCGGAGCGCGTCCGGCGTGAACGAGAGCTTCACGTGCTCCAGCTCGAAGAGCTTCTGGTACTGCTTCACGAGCGCGTTCTTCGGCTGCGTGAGGATGGTGACGAGGTCGCTCTCGGTGAGGTCCGAGAGGGTCGCCACGATGGGCATGCGCCCCACGAACTCCGGGATCATCCCGAACTTGGTCAGATCCTCGGGCTCGACCCGCGCGAGGGTCTCGCCGAGCGTCCCCTCCTCCTTGCGCTCGATGTGCGCGCCGAAGCCCAGCCCCTTCACGCCGACGCGCCGCCGGATCACCTGCTCCAGCCCACAGAACGCGCCCCCGCAGATGAAGAGGACGTTAGAGGTGTCGACCTGGATGTACTCCTGCTGGTTGTACTTCTTGCCGCCGCGCGGGGTGACGTTCGCCCGCGTCCCCTCGACGATCTTGAGGAGCGCCTGCTGCACGCCCTCGCCGCCGACGTCGCGCGTCGTGGACGGTGAGTCGCCCTTGCGCGCGACCTTGTCGATCTCGTCGATGTAGACGATCCCCCGCGACGCCTTCTCCACGTCGTAGTCGGCGTTGTGGAGGAGGTTCTGGATGATGTTCTCGACGTCCTCGCCGACGTACCCGGCCTCGGTGAGCGTCGTCGCGTCCGCGATCGTGAACGGGACGTTGAGCAGCCGCGCGAGCGACTGCGCGAGGAGGGTCTTGCCCGAGCCGGTCGGCCCGATGAGGAGGATGTTCGACTTCTGGAGCTCGACGTCGTCCGCGTTCCCCGGCGCGCGCCCGTGGCCGCTGCGCGCGGCGCGGACCGGCTTCCGCGAGTAGACCCGCTTGTAGTGGTTGTAGACGGCGACAGCCAGGACCTTCTTCGCGGCGTCCTGGCCGACGACGTAGTCGTCCAGGAACGCCTTGATCTCGCTCGGGGTCGGGAGCGAGACCGGCGGCTTGGAGTCCTGGCGCTCGACCTCGTCGGCGATGATGTCGTTGCAGAGCCGGATGCACTCGTCACAGATGTAGACGGTGGGCCCGGCGATCAGCTTGCGGACGTCGCGCTGCCCCTTGCCACAGAAGGAGCACTGCAGGTTGCCGTGGGTTTGTTCTCTCCGGCTCACGCTCGACCTCTCCGCACGACTCTAGCATCAATGTAGCGGCGTCCGAAGGCGCCGCCCGGGTTCCTCGCGCTCATCCCTCTGCTCCCGAGAGCTCGGCGAGCGCCTCCGCGAGGGAGACCGCCCGCTCGGCGACCGCAGGGGGCACTCCCCGCTCGGTGCGACAGGCCTCCGCGAGGCGGCTCGCGGCCGCCGCCAGCCTCGCCAGCCG
>JBAVTL010000268.1:0-2244 GCA_049696175.1 Anaeromyxobacteraceae bacterium | reverse complement strand
GGCCGGGGTGGCGCCGCAGACGGAGTGACGCTGGCGCCCTGCGCTGCAGCGGGCGCTGAGGCTGCGCCCGGAGTCCAGCCGCGCAGCGCCCGCTCGACCTGGTGTGTCGTG
This sequence comes from Anaeromyxobacteraceae bacterium, assembly GCA_049696175.1. Taxonomy (GTDB): domain Bacteria; phylum Myxococcota; class Myxococcia; order Myxococcales; family Anaeromyxobacteraceae; genus DATIVK01. Next base: position 2,133 of record JBAVTL010000268.1, on the reverse strand, counting down.
GTCGCCGGATCGATCGTCACGAGCATCATGGCGCTCGGCCGGACCGCGGTGACCGACGAGGTCCGGGTTCCCTTCACGAGCAGCGCTGAGAGCGGGCCGAGCTTCGCGGACGCGCCCGCCGAGGAGAAGCCGCTCACCACCACGGCGATCGCGGCCGCGCTGTCGCCCTGGCCTGCCGACGCGGGCTCGGCCGCGAGGAGCCGTCCCGTCGGATCGACCGTCAGGGCGCCCTTGATCTCGGAGAGGCCCTGCAGCAGTGGTGGAAGGCTCATGGGGATTCGAAGCTTGAATCGTAGAGACCCGGTGCCGACTGTGTCAATACGTCGCACCGGACGTCGCACCGGTGCCGACCAGCGGCGTGGCTCGCCTGCTAGGATGCGCGCCCCTATGGAGCCGTCGCCCGGGATCGGTGTCGATGACGCGATGCAAGAGGCGCTGCGGATCGCCCGGGAGGCAGGTGCCCGCGGAGAGGTCCCGATCGGCGCGGTCGCGATCTGCGACGGGCGGATCGTGGGGCGTGGAGGGAACGCCAGGGAAGGCGCGCGCGATCCGACGGCTCACGCGGAGCTGCTGGCCATCCAGGAGGCGGCGCGCACGCTGGCGCGCTGGAGGCTCACGGGCGTGACGCTGGTGGTGACGCTGGAGCCCTGCGCCATGTGCGCCGGCGCGATGGTGCTGGCCCGGATCGACCGGCTCGTCTTCGGTGCGAGCGATTCCAAGGCGGGGGCGGTCGGGTCGCTCATGGACCTCTCCGCCGATCCGCGGTTGAACCACCGGTTTCCCGTGGAGCGGGGGCTGCGGGGCGACGAGTGCGCCGCCCTCCTCAAGGCGTTCTTCCGCGCGCGGCGGGGTGGAGACCGGGGAGACGACGGGCGCGGCGGACTTGGCAACGGTCCGGAGATCGGCTAAACCCGCCGGCGGAGAGCTGGCCGAGTTCGGTCGAAGGCGCCTGACTCGAAATCAGGTGTACCGGCAACGGTACCGGGGGTTCGAATCCCTCGCTCTCCGCAGATCACAGGCATGACCAGCGAGCGCAGGACAGCCGGCGGAGGCTGGCCGAAGCGAGCAGGGGGCTTGGGGGAGCGCAGGCTTCCCCGGCCGAAGGCAGGGGGAAGCCGAGCACTCCCCCATTCAGATTGGAGAGGTGTTCGAGCGGCTGAAGAAGCACGACTGGAAATCGTGTGTACCGGAAACGGTACCGTGGGTTCAAATCCCACCCTCTCCGCCAGCATCACGCTCCCCTCCCATGTATATGGAGGGGGGATCGCAGCAGGCCGGTGAGCCGGCCCAGAATCCTCGGGCGACGTGGGGGCAGCCGAACTCCGCCAGGCCCGGAAGGGAGCAACGGTAGGTCGCCCTCCGTGCGCCCGGGGATTGTGGGCCGGCTCTTTCGTTTGTGATACCGAAAGGCGCTCACCGGTTCTCCAATGACCTACCTGGTCCTCGCCCGCAAATACCGACCCCAGCGCTTCGGCGAGATGTCCGGGCAGGAGCACGTCGTCCGGACCCTCCGCAACTCGCTCAAGTCCGGGCAGCTCGCCCACGCGTTCCTCTTCACCGGACCCCGCGGCGTCGGGAAGACCACCACCGCGCGGCTCGTCGCGAAGGCGCTCAACTGCGAGCAGGGGCCGACCGCCGAACCCTGCGGGACCTGCACCCCCTGCGTCGAGATCGCGGAGGGGCGCGCCGTCGACGTCGTCGAGATCGACGCGGCGTCCAACAACGGCGTCGACAACGTCCGTGACATCGTCGACGCGGTGAAGTACCGGCCCGCCCGCGACCGCTTCAAGATCTTCGTCGTCGACGAGGTCCACATGCTCTCGCAGGGCGCGTTCAACGCCCTGCTCAAGACGCTCGAGGAGCCGCCGCCGCACGTGAAGTTCGTGCTGGCGACCACCGACGTCCACCGCGTCCCCGAGACGATCGTCTCGCGCTGCCAGCGCTTCGAGTTCAAGCGGCTCACCGTCCAGCAGATCGCCGACCAGCTCGGGAAGGTGGCGGAGGCGGAGGGGATGCGCGTCTCCCCCGCCGCGCTCGGGCTCGTCGCGCGCGCGGCCGAGGGCGGCATGCGCGACGCCCTCTCCATCCTCGACCAGGCCATCGCCTGCTGCGGCGCCGCGCTCACCGCCGACC
>JBAVTL010000267.1:0-3349 GCA_049696175.1 Anaeromyxobacteraceae bacterium | reverse complement strand
GCGCGGCGCCGAGCGCGAGCGGAGGGAGGAGTGGCGGCGTGTGATCGGCGAGCGCGGCGAAGAGCGCGGCGCCGAGCCCGCCGGCGGTGACGATCAGCAACGACCGGGAGCGCTCGCGCCAGGAGAGGCCGAGGAACAGCGCCGCCAGCGCGTAGGCGGCGACGATCCCACGGATCGTGTGGTCGCCGGCGTACCCCACGCCCCACACCGTGAGGGCGGAGAAGGAGGCAAGCAGGAGCGTGGGGAGCGAGTCGAGGAGCACGCCAGCGGCGAGCGCGCCGAGGGCTAAGGCGCCGAAGGCACCGTACCAGGTGCCGCTCACGTGGAATATCTGGGCGACGAGCGCGATGTTGGCGCCGAAGATCAGGGTGCCGAGGAGCTGGAGGGCGTGGCCCAGCCGTTCGTGCCTGCCTCCGTCGCGGAGCCGGAAGCCGGCGGCGTGGGCGGCGAGCATGGCGGCGAGGATGACCGAGAGCCGGGCCACCTTCCCCATCTCGTCCCAGTTCCAGGCGACGAGCGAGACGACGCCCCCTCCGACCATCAGCGCGCCGAGGACGTAGACGGCGAGGATGCTGGGGCCGCCGGCCTCGGCCTTCGAGAGCCCGTAGCGCTCGGCCAGCGCCACCGCCGCCGCCTCGCTCACCAGCGCCTCGCCTCGCCAGCGCGGAAGCTCGCGCCGGAGCCCTTCGCGGAACCCGCGTGAGACGTGATCCATCGCTGCTCCCTGGAACGTGGCGCGCGTCGCGCGCCTGGCTGACATGCGTGAGGCGGAGCTTACATCGGCGCCGCAGGGCGGCGCGGCGGTCAGGCAGTGCGACGTGAAGCCGCAGTCACAGCTCGTAAACTCGCCCCTGGACCAGCGGCTCGATCGCGCCGTCCACCGGGGCGAAGTCGTCGGAGAAGTGGATGAGCCTCATCTTCTTCCGGATCGGCTCGGGCAGCGCCGCCAGCTTCCCGTACGACGTGTGAATCCCGCCGCCGGTCTCGTGGAGCACGAGGTCCGCGGACGAGAGCCACTCGATCAACGCGGGGTCGAACGGGGTGTCCGACGAGAGGGCCAGCGTCCGGCCGCCTGCCGTGACGCGGAGCGCATAGGTGGGGACGTGGTGACGGGTCCTTCGGCAGGCGATCTCGAAGGGGCCGATCCGGACCGGGCGCCCGTCGTCGAGGGAGGTGAGGTCGAAGTAGTCCGCGAGCACCTGGGGCTTCGCGTGGTCGTTCTCGTCCATGCCGGGCGCGAGCCCCTCCCATAGCCGCGCCGAGACCGCGGGGTGCGCGGCGAGCGTCGGCCGCCTGCCGAGGACGTAGCGCATGTAGAACCCGAGCCCCTCCACGCCGGAGGCGTGGTCGGAGTGCAGGTGCGTCAGCACCACCGCGTCGAAGCTGGCGAGGTCGAGGGGCGCGCCAGCGGGGGAGCCGTCCCGGAGGAGCTTGCGGATAGGGTGCGGGCAGTCCACGAGGAGCCAGCGCCCCTCCGCCTGGATCGCCACGCAGGAGCTGTAGTGGCGCGCCGAGAAGGCGTCGCCGACACCGAGCGGAATGAAGGACAGTCCCACCGCCACGCCTTCCCCGTCGCCGAGTGGCGACGCCCACGTCCATTCACATCGCTTCTACCGCGATCGGCCGCGGCCCGCTGGCAAACGGCGAGCTCCGGCGTCCCGACCTCGCCTCACCTGCACGCACGTCCGCGGGTGATGTTGCGACGCCGGACATCGGTGGTACTACGCGTTGCATCGATGCGCACCTCCTGCAAGCGCTGCCTGCGTCCGGAAGAGTTCTGCGTCTGCCGGGACCTCCCCGAGGTGACGGCGCGCACACGCGTCGTGATCCTGCAGCACCCGCGCGAGGCCCGGCTCGCCATCTGCTCGGCCTGGCTCGCGCGCATCTCGCTCGTCAACGCGGAGCTGCACTGCGGGGTCCGCTTCGACGAGGGCTCAGCTGTCCGCGCGCTCGCCGCGCGCCCCGGCGCGGCCGTCCTCTTCCCCAGCGAGGGGGCGACCCCCGCCGAGGCGCTCGCCGGCTCGCCGCCGTCCGTACTCTTCGCGGTGGACGGGACCTGGCACCAGGCGGGGAAGATGCTCGCCGTGAACCCGTGGCTCGGCGCGCTCCCGCGCGTCTCGATCGACGCGGGGCGCCCGAGCGGCTACGCGGGGCTCCGGAAGGAGCCGGGCGAGATCCACCTCTCGACGATCGAGGCGATCGCGCTCACGCTCGGCGCGCTGGAGCGGGACCCCGCCCGCTTCGACCCGATGGTGAAGGCGTTCCACCGGATGGTGGAGCTCCAGCTCGCCTGCTCGAAGGGGGAACGGCGGACCCCGCGGCACAGGACGTACTGCGAGCGGTGACGTCGTCGCGCGGCGCCTTCCTGATGTGATGGTGCCGGGCCGCCGGCTTGGCGGCCTCGCTCTTCGCTGGCGCCCAACGATATCCACGCGGACGTGGGCGGCTGGGGCGAGCCGGGCCTGGCCGGGGCTTGACTCCTGACCGAGCGCGGGCGAGATTGCGGCAGATGCTGCAACGCATTCTCAGTATCAACTCACAGCGCCACACCCCACCGGAGCCCCGCATGAGCCGTCGCCTCACCGCAGCCGCCCTCTTCCTCTCCACCCTTCTCACCACCGCCGCGCGCGCCGACGAGCGCCCCTTCGCGTTCACGTACGAGGCCCGCACCGAGGCACCCGGCGAGACCGAGCTCGAGCTCTACGAGACCTTCTACGCGCCGCACGCCGGCGGCCGGGACGCCCGCTACAACGTGCACCAGCTCGAGCTGGGGCGAGGGCTGACCGAGCGCATCGACGTCGCCCTCTACTCCGTCTTCCAGACCACCCGCAGCGACTCCTTCCGGCTCGACGCGCTGAAGCTCCGGGGGCGGTACTGGCTCCTCAAGGACGGCGAGGCGCCGGTGCACGTCGTCCTCTACCTCGAGGGCGAGAAGGCCGTCGACGACCGGACCTGGGCGCTGGAGGAGAAGGTCATCCTCGGCCGCGACTTCGGTCGCCTCTCGTTCGCAGTGAACCTCGTGACCGAGCAGGAGTTCCCCGGCGGCGGCGAGATCGAGCAGAAGTACGGGTGGTCCGGCGGCGTCGCGGCGAAGGTGGCCGACGGCTTCAAGGTGGGCGTCGAGTCGGTCGGCGCGGTGAAGGACGGCACGACCAAGTCCTGGCTCGGCCCATCGGCGCTCGTCGCCCTGCCCTTCCTGGCCAGGGGGCCCTTCATGTCGGCCTGGCTTACGATGGGCGTCGGCTTCGGCCTCAACGCCAACAGCGACGACGTCCGCGCGCGCGCGCTCGTCGGCGTGGACTTCTGACCTCAGCGCGCCGGCGCCCTGGCGCGCACGACGAGCGCCATG
>JBAVTL010000266.1:0-2016 GCA_049696175.1 Anaeromyxobacteraceae bacterium | reverse complement strand
GGCGAGCCCCCTCGCGCGCCCCGCGGCGCGCAGCCAGGAGTGGCTGGCGAGGTCGGCGTACGCGGGCATCGCAGGGATCGTGGCGTTCAGCTCCAGCGCACGCGGCGGCCCGCCCGCCTCGGGCACGAGGAAGTCAACGCGCGCGACCATGGCGGGCTGCGGAGCCTCGGCGAAGAGCTTCGCCATCGCCTCCGCCTCGAGGCCGCTGAACGGGCCCAGGAGCGCCTCCAGGTCGCGCGAATCACCGTGGGCGAGGAGCGCCTTCGCGAGCTTCACGGCGCCGGCGAGGATGAGCCCCGCCTCGCGGGCCGCCGCCTCGAGCGCCGCGCGCGGCATCACCTCCGGCTCGGCGACGAGCGGGATGGGGACGACCGAGCCGTCGGGCTTCAGGACGGTCATCCCTCCGTCCCAGGCGAGCCGCGCCGCCTCCCGCCCGACCTCCTCCAGCTCGTCCCCTTCGAAGATGGGCTTCATCGTCGCTCCCAGGCGCCACCGTTGACGTTGTCGTGCCGCGTGCGCGGTGATAGCACCACGGGCGTGACCAAGATCTACACGAAGACCGGGGACGCGGGACAAACCGGGCTCGTCGGCGGCACGCGCGTGCCGAAGTCGGACGCGCGGGTCGAGGCGTACGGGGACGTGGACGAGCTCTCGTGCACCCTGGGTCTCGCCCGCTCGCTCCTCGACGACGCCGACCTCGACGGCGTGCTGGCGCAGGTGCAGCGCGACCTCGTCACCGCCGGCGCCGAGCTGGCCACGCCGTCCGGCGCGACGGGGAAGCGCAGCGCCGTGGAGCCCGCCGCGATCGAGCGGCTCGAGGGGACGATCGATCTCTGGGAGGCGGAGTTGCCCAGGCTAGACCGGTTCATCCTCCCCGCTGGCGCCCGGGGCGCCGCCGCGCTCCACGTCGCGCGAGCCGTCTGCCGCCGGGCGGAGCGCCACTCCCTCCAGGTACCGGGGGGAGCACCGCCGTTCGTGCTCGCCTACCTCAACAGGCTCTCCGACCTGCTCTTCGTGGCCGCGCGGATCGCGAACAAGCGCGAGGGGCGGCCGGAGGAGAGCTGACGCCACCCTCCCCCACCGGCTCGCTCGTGATTCGTCAGATCTCCGCTCCTAGCCGGTGCAGGCGCCCGAAATGCGTCGCGCCGTCCTCCGCTGCAAATGGACGTGAGGAAGAAGCAGCATCGACGGGGAGGGAGCGGCAGGGCGGCGGCTGCGCACCGACGGGCGATTGTCGGCGGAGGGACGAGCGGCGCCACCTCCTGCGGCCGGACCGTTTCACCCAGGTGAAGCGCTTGACCCAGCGCAAGAGCGGGAAGCGGAGGTGCGGCGGATGTGGGAGGGAGTCTGGTCGCGTTCACGTTCGCCGCCGCTGACCTCGCCACCGCCGTCACCACCACGCGCTGCGGGAGCACCTCGCGAGGCGCGACCTCAGCCGCCACCGCCTTCGCCTCCCGCTTAGACGCATGGAAGAAGCGCGGCAACACCTGCGCGACGTTCTCGCGCGTGACCACCCTCGCGACCTCGAGGGTGTCCATGGAGCCACTCTCTCACGCGACTCCGCACCCTCCGTAAACGCACGTATTCCGCGTATGAGCCCAGACACCCCGTCTATCGGGAGCGCCGCACCTATCCCAGGCGATGGCGCGGCGCAGGGGCTCCGGCGCGGCCCTCGCGTCGCTCCCGCTCATGAGCCGATTCTGACTCTGGAGCCTGCGCTTCGGCGGTGACCCGCCGCGGATCGGACGCGCGCTGCGGCGCGACCTTGTGCGAGATCACGAGCCCGGCTCGTCGGGGGAGGGCTGCGTGACGAGCCCTCGCCGGGTTACGCTCCCTCCATGCCTTCCCCCCGCCCCGTCGCACTGGTCACCGGCGCAGGCGTCCGCGTCGGCAACGCCATCGCGCGCCACCTCGCGAAGCGCGGCTACGTGGTCGTCGGCCACTACCGCACCCACGTGCCGCGCGGGCTCGCGGCGTCGCTCCAGGCGGACCTGGCGCTCGCCGACGGCCCCGCCA
>JBAVTL010000265.1:0-4060 GCA_049696175.1 Anaeromyxobacteraceae bacterium | reverse complement strand
CGGACGCCACCTCCGCGCGCCGCTCCACCGGCAGCGTCGACCCGACGAGGTCCAGCACGCGATCGGTCAGCCCCGCCTCGAGCCAGACCGAGGCGGTCTCGACGGCGTCGCTGGCCGTCCAGGCGCTCCGCAGCGTCGGGAAGGCGTCCACCGACCCGCCGCGCGAGAGCGCCGCCTCGATCCTGTCGGCGATCCCCTCCGCCTCCTGGATCGCGTTGCGGCCATCGTGGATGCCGGCCGCCAGGGTGATCGCGCCCGCGACTCCGCCGGAGCGCGAGGCCCAGCGCAGCGCGAGGGGCGGGAGGAGCGCCGCGATGTCGAACGCCTTCCCGCGGTGGCTGACCAGCTCCTCGAAGTACCGGGCCGGATCCTCGTGCATCGTGAGGATGGCGTCGATCTCGTCGCGGACCGGGGCGTAGGTGTTGATCACCCGGTTGTAGGCGTCGAGCGCCTTGGAGTAGCGGCCCAGCCTCAGCTGGAGGTGTCCCTGGAGGAGGGTCGCCTGCGGCGCGGTGACCGAGTCCGGCGCGAGGTCGGTGATGACCTCGGCCACGCGCAGCGCCTGGTCGAGCTTGCCCGCCTTCACCAGCGCCCACGCGCTCTCGTACTCGGCCTCGTCGAAGTGGATCGACTCGACGGGCAGCTCGCGGAACCGCTCCAGCGCCTCGGCGTAGCGCCCCTGGCTCGCGTGGATGCGGCCGAGCGCCAGCGTGCAGTATTCGCGGATCTCGGCCTGCGCCGGGTTGACGGACGGAAGCCCGGCGCACTCCTGGAAGCGGCCGAAGGCCTCGTCCGGGCGCTTCGCCTGCAGCTCCAGCACCCCCTCGAAGTAGCGCGCCGCTACGTGGTACGGCGGCGGGACGCGCGAGAAGGCCTCGAGCGCGAAGCGGATGCGCTCGTCCTCCTTGACGTCGCGCCGGAAGAACGCCCCCTTCGCGGCCAGGTAGAGCACCTCGGGCGAAGGGCTGCCGGAGGTTGCCCGCAGCGCCTCCCTCGCCAGCGCGTCGAACTCCATGTAGCGCCCGAGCTTGAGCGCGCAGTCGAGCGCGCCCGCGGAGGCGGCGGCGCGGTCCGGGACGACCGGCATCGTCAACAGCTCCCCGTAGAGATCGGCGGCGGCCTTGCACGAGCCCCGGTTCCTGAGAGAGTCGGCCAGCAGGAAGACGGCGCGCGGATAGAACTCCGCGCCGAGCGCCTCCTTGTCGCCGACGACGCTGGAGAGCAGGATCGACGCGTGCAGCCAGTCGCCGAGGGCGTACTGCTCCTCGGCCGCCGCGAGCCGCTGCGCGGCGACGGTGATGGGCGCGGGCTCCGACGTCGCCCCGTCCTTCTCCGCGAGCTCGAGCCGCTGCTCCAGCGCGCGGTACTCGCGCTCGCCATCGTCCAGCCAGTCGGCGGCGGCGCCGAGTCCGGGAGCGGCGGTCGCGGCGAGCGCGACCATCGCGAGGATGTGACGAAGCGCGCTCACTTGGCGTCGCCCGGCGTGGCGGATGCTCCCCGCCGGCCCCCCTCCTCTTCCTTCTTCACGTCGTAGCGAACGGCCGGGCGATCCTTCAGCTCCGCGGTGAGCCCGCCCTTCTCGAAGCCCACGACCTTGATGACCGCGACCTTCCCCGGCTCGGCGTCGAACGTGTAGGAGGACTGGACCTTGAAGCGATAGCCCTCGAGGTAGCTGAAGAGGCCGTACCCGTGGCCGCGGTAGACCATCTGGACCGTGACCTGGTGGTTGCCGGGGACGACGCGGCCGTTGAAGATCTCGAACTCCTCGCGCTTCTCGAGATCCCCGTCGACGTCGACCTTCGTGTAGATGGGCGCGCCGTCGAGCGCGTAGGTCACCGACTCAAGGTAGAAGGAGGAGCCCATCTCGTTCCGGTGGACGAGGACGGCCTTCGCGCCGGTGGTGATGTCGCCGCCGATGACCATCTCCTGCAGGTTCATCAGGCGGTTCTTGGTCCGGAAGATCTTCTCCTTGAGGTCGGTGACGCGCTCCTCGAGGCTCCGCACCTTGAGCTCGTTCTGCTCCTCGGCGGTCTGGCTCGGCGCCGAGGGGGCGGCGGCGGGCGCCCCCGGGGCAGGGGCGGGGCCGCCGGCAGGCGTCTGCGCGGCGACGAGACACGGCAGGGCCGCGAGCAACGCTGCGGCGAGGCGGGAAAGTCGCATCACGTTCACCCTCACTCCCCCCGGTCGAGGCCGGAAGGATCCACTGAACAGGAGACCCTCTCTATACCACTCGGGGTGCGGCACGGGCCCACGGCGCGTGCCGAAGCGCTCCCCCTCGGAGCGCTACCCGCCCTTCTTCAGCTCTGTCAGGACCAGCTTCGCGACGGCCTTCAGCGTCTCGAAGACGCCGACGCCGGTCGGAGCGACGGCCTGGTACTCGGGGACGTTCCTCGGGTTGAGGAGTCGATGAAGCTCATCGACGGTCGCGATGTTGGGGAGGTCGCGCTTGTTGTACTGGACCACGTACGGGATCCGGTCGAGGTCGTACCCCTGCTCGGCGAGGTTCACGCGCAGGTTGTCGGCCGACTCGATGTTGGCCTCCATGCGCTCGATCTGCGAGTCGGCGACGAAGACCACGCCGTCCACGCCCTTCAGGATCAGCTTCCGGCTGGCGTCGTAGAAGACCTGGCCGGGGACCGTGTAGAGGTGGAAGCGCGTCTTGAAGCCGCGGATCTCGCCGAGCGAGAGCGGGAGGAAGTCGAAGAAGAGCGTGCGCTCGGTCTCGGTCGCGAGGGAGATCATCTTGCCCTTCGCGTCCGGGTTGGTCTTTGCGTAGACGTACTGAAGGTTCGTCGTCTTCCCGCAGAGGCCGGGACCGTAAAAGACGATCTTGCAGTTGATCTCGCGCGAGCTGTAGTTGATGAAGCTCATGGCTACTCGCTGAAGAGATTGTCGATGTCGTCGTCGGTGATTTCGGCGAACGGGCTCTGAGCACCCGGTGCCGCCTGCTTCTTCGCGAGCGCCTCGAACACCCGCGCGAGCTCCTCCCCTGCCTTCTTGACGCGGAGCCTGACGAGGCCCAACGAGCTCTTCGCGTCGAAGATCACCACCAGGACCACACGGCTGGCGACGATGCTCATGTGGAGCGACTCGCGCTCGCCCTCGTGGAACTGGTTCGGGAACTCCTTCTCCCCGATCAGCTTCGCGAGCCCACCCATGGCGGCGACGTTGCCCGCCGTCAGCGAGGCGAGCGACGTCGTGTCCATGTTCTGCGCCTGCCCAGCGGAAGCGATGAGCTGGCCGTTCTTGTCGACGAGGAAGACGACCTTGGCGTTCGCGTCACGCGTAAGCCGGTCGCAGATGCCGGCGATGAGCCGGAACTCCTCCTCGTACATCACCAAGCCGGAATTCATGCGTTCTGGCTCTCCGCGAGGATACGAATGAGGGGGCGAATATCAGGGAACCGCATGGCTTTCAATCCTTTACGGTGACCCATCGCCGGCCAGTCTACTCCTCTGGTGGAGCTTCGACGCCAGGAGCGATCGCAGGATAGGACCAGGCAGTGTAGACCGATATCACTCCCCGGTGATCTCCACCGGCGCTCCGATGAGCACCCACGACGATCACCAGCCGGTCCGAGCCCCAGGTAGCGGTGCAGTCCCCAGTGGCTCGATCGGGCCCGCTGGAGGGGCAGGACGTCTGCGGCTGGCGGCCGATCTCCGCGGTGAGCCGCGCCGCCAGGCCCCGCCACGCGGTGAGCGCCTCGGCGTCCTCCGCCGGCGACGGGTGGACCTCCGTGACGGAGACGGCGCGGTCGTCGCGGAAGGTCACCACGCAGGTGAGCGCCGCGGGATCGCCCTGCGGGCAGCCGAGATACGTCGTCGCCTCGTCGTCGCGCTGGACCTGGATCGCGCCCTGCAACTCGAGGAGGTGCTCCACGTCGGCGCGGCGCCGGCCGAGCGCCACGCCCGCGACCACCGGGGGCGCCACGGCGTCGCGCTCCACGCGCAGCACCGCCGCCGCCGGCGCGCCGGGAACGTCCTGTCGAGAGACGCCCACGGTCCAGCCGTCGCCGTCCCAGGTGGCGATCAGGGCCGGGGCGCCGCCCTCCGGCTTCGCG
>JBAVTL010000264.1:0-2252 GCA_049696175.1 Anaeromyxobacteraceae bacterium | reverse complement strand
CGCCCGCGACGAGGGGGACGTACTCGCGCGAGTGATCGGTGGAGGGGGTGGTCGGATCGCAGCCGTGGTCCGCGGTGACGACCCACAGGTCTCCGGGGCGCAGCCGTCCGAGCAGCGCCGGCAACGCCCGGTCCAGCTCCTCCAGCGCCTGCGCGTAATGCACGGGGTCGTTCCGGTGACCGTAGAGCATGTCGAAGTCGACCAGGTTCACGAAGACGAGGCCGTGCTCCACCCGGTCGAGCAGCGCCGCCGTGCGGGTGAGCCCGTCGGCGTTCCCCTCGGTGTGGATCTCCTCGGAGATGCCGCGCCGATCGAAGATGTCGGGGATCTTCCCGACGCCGTACACGGGCACGCCGCCCGCCGTGAGCCGCTCCAGCACCGTCCGCACGGGCGGGGGCATGGCGAAGTCCTTCCGGTTGTAGGTCCGCGTGTACTGGCCGGCCGTCCCCACGAACGGCCTGGCGATGACGCGCGCCACGCGCCACCGGTCGAGCAGCCTGCGTGCCGTGCGGCACCAGTCATAGAGCCGCGCTAGCGGGACCGTCCCCTCGTGCGCGGCGATCTGGAAGACCGAGTCGGCCGACGTGTAGACGATCGGCCTCCCGGTCCGCTGGTGCTCCTCGCCCAGCTCCTGGATGATCGTGGTGCCGCTCGCGACGACGTTCCCCAGGACGCCCGGGGCGCCGGTCTCGCGGACGAAGGCGTCGATGATCTCCGCGGGAAAGCCCTTGGGGAAGGTCGCGAGCCCGCGCTCCAGGATCGCCCCCATCATCTCCCAGTGGCCCGTGATGGTGTCCTTCCCCTGCGAGCGCTCCGCCATCCTGCCGAACCAGGCGGCCGGCTCGGTGACGCCCGGGACGCCGAGGATGGAGGTCACCCCGCCGAGCCCGAACGCCTGCAGGTTCGGCAGCTTCAGGCCGCCGACCGCGCGGCTCACGTTGCCCAGGGTGTCCGAGCCCACGTCGCCGTACTCCGCGGCGTCGGGGAGCGCGCCGCAGCCGCAGCTGTCGGCGACGAGGATGAGGAAGCGGCGGCGAGCCATGCGTCCATTCTCCCCCACCCACGCCCCCGCGGGGGAGAGTGTCGAGGCGAGCGCGACTAATATTCGCCGGCGTCCGGCAGCCGCCCCGCCACGATCGCGACGCCGTTGGACGTGCCGATCCGGCTCGCCCCCGCGCGGAGCATGGCGAGCGCGTCGGCGGTCGTCCGTATCCCGCCTGAGGCCTTCACCCCGGCGCGGTCGCCGACGACGGCGCGCAGCAGCGCCACGTCCTCGACGGTCGCGCCGCCGCCCCCGAAGCCGGTGGAGGTCTTGACGAAGGCGGCGCCGGCCGCGAGCGCGAGGGCCGCCCCGGCCACCTTCTGGTCCTGTGTGAGGAGCGCCGTCTCGAGGATCACCTTCACGGGCACCGGCGACGAGGAGACCACGGCGCGCAGATCCTCGAACGCGCGCGCGAAGCGTCCAGCGCGGAGGTCGGGGAGGGGCGCGACGAGATCGAGCTCCTCGGCGCCGTCCCGGATCGCCAGGGCCGCCTCTGCGATCCGCGCGGCGGTAGTCGCCGCCCCCTCGTGGAAGTCGACCACCACCGCGATCCGGATCGGGGTCCCCGCCAGCAGGGCGCGCGTGATCGGCGCCCACTCGCGCCGCACGCAGACCGCGGCGAAGCGGTGCTCGCGTGCCTCGGCGCAGAGCCGCTCGACGTCGGCCCTCACGGCCCCGGGTACGAGGAGCGTGTGATCCAGGTAGCGCGCCAGCTCCCGCGCCTCCCGCACGACTTCCATCAGAACCCCACCCTGAGCTTGAGCGGGACGACGATGTCGATCGGCTCGCCGTCGAAGCCGGGGAAGACCATCCGCTTCGCCGCCTGGGCGATGCAGAGGCCGAGCGGCGTCCCCGCGACCGCCTTGTCCGCCACCGCGACCTTCTGCACGCGCCCGCTCGGCCGGATCGTCAACTCCAGGTTGACCCGGTTCGCCGCGAGCCGTTGATCCGGCCCGGACGACGCCGCGCGGCTCACGCAGGCTGCGAACGAGCTCGAGTTCCGGGAGAGGGTCCCCTCGATCGCGGTGGAGTCGAGCGTCCCGCGTGTCGTGGCGAGGGCCGCTGTCTCGTCGGCCTGGACGGTGACGGCGACGTCCCCCTTCTTCGCGAGCAGATCGAGCAGCTCCTTGTCCGCGATGGCGAGCCGCTCGTGCTTGGGACGGTCCGCCGCGCGCGGCGCCTGCGCTTGCGCCCGCGCAGGGGCGGGCGC
>JBAVTL010000263.1:0-3257 GCA_049696175.1 Anaeromyxobacteraceae bacterium | reverse complement strand
GAGTGGCCGCAGCGCAGTCCGCCGCGCCACCCGTCGCCTTCACGCGGGAGACGAGACCGGCGCCGAGCCAGGCCGCCGCGGAGACGGCCAGGGCACCGAGCACCAGGACGGTCTTTCGAGGGATGATCGACATACCTTTTGAGTGAGCCGTAAGGCGCCGCTCCGGTTCAGTGGCATCATGTCGCGCCCCCTCGGAAGGGGAGCCCGTCGCGCGCAACCGCCCGGGATTACTGTGGCTGGCGACCGACGCTGATCGTCCAGACGGTCGCGAGCTCGGGTGTGGTTCCGTCGGTGCTGTCCCCGACGATGACGCCCTGGTCATTCAGGTCCCAGGCGCGGCTGAACCAGCCTCCGAGCGTGCCGAGCTCGATGAGGCCTGTCTCCCGCGACCAGAGGAACGCCGTCGCCGAGCCGAGCGGGTAGTGATAACCGACCACCTCGTCGCGGTCGTTGACGGCCTCGGCATAGGCCTCGCTGCCCTGCGGGTCGAGATCCACCATTCCCGTCTCGGGCTTCCAAAGGAAGGCGTGGAACCTTCCGTCCGCGGTCGTGCTCGACCCGACCAGGTGCCCCCTCGCGTTGATCCCTGTCGCGAAGCTGGTGGAGCCTCCGAGGGTACCGAGATCCTGCATGCCCGCTGCCGACGTCCACAGGAACGCGTGCTCCGCGCCGTCCGGCGTGTGGCTCCACCCTACGACCTCCCCCGCGTCGCTGATGTCGCTGGCGCCGCTCTGCGGCCCTCCGAGGGTCCCGAGGCTCACGGGCGCACCGTCGGCACCCCAGACCGTGGCGCCCGCGAGACCACCCTCGACGTCGCCCGCGATCACGCCCGTGGCGTTGACTGCGTGCGCTCGGCTGAAGCTGCCCTCGGGCGTGGCGAGCCCCGCGAGACCGCCCGCGCTCGTCCACTCGAACGCTGAGAACGGATAGACGTAACTGGAGTAGGTGCCCACGCCCACCGCGACGCCGAAGACGTTCACGTCGAAGGCGGTGCCCTCCCCTCCCGGCGCGAAGGCGGAGAGATCGACGACGGTGCCGTCAGGGTTCCACAGCGTCGCGCTCCCCGCGTTCGCCGGCGTCGCGAACCGCGTCCCCGCGATCTGGCCCATCCCGTTCACGCCGAGCGCCATGCCTGGTCCGAGGCTGCGGACCGTGATCGTGCGATGCGGCCGCGCCTCACCGCCTCGGTCGTCGCGCAGCGCGACGTCAGCTGTCTCGACGGGGGCTGGGGGCTCGGCGCTGCACCCGAGCAGCGAAGCGACGAACGACGCGACCAACGTCACCGACGGGTTGCTTCTGCGAACGACGACGAGCCTCATGGCCGCCCCCGGACTGACAGTCGAACCATACATCTCCGGGTGCTGCCCGTGAAGGAGGCCCGATGCGGGCCCCCACCGCTGGGCCGACGTCGGGGTAGGCGCTGTGCCCCTCCACGCCGTGGACCTGCACCTCGACGGCGCAGTAGCCCTTGTGGGCGCGGATCGGGACGAGGCTCGTCGGCTCGCCGACGATCGCGTGGCGCGGGTGGATTCGCCCTTCTCCCCCAACCCGTTGGGGGAGAAGCTGGATGAGGGGGTGGCGCAGTGGGTCGCCGAGGGGCGGCAGCCTTACCGGCATGCCTACGTTGCCGCGCGGTGCAGCTTCAGAAGGTTGTGAGTGAGGCACGTCAGTGACCACTCCGCCCGCACCTTCTCGATGCCGCGCAGCAGGAACTGGCGAAGTCCGCGAGCCTGTTTGATCTGGCCGAAGACCGGCTCGACGGTGGTCTTCCGCCTGGCGTAGATGGCCAGGCCGGCCTTGGTCAGCAGCTTCCGCTTCATCTGCTGCTTCGGCGTGAGGTTCGCCGTCTGCGCCGTCGCTGCCGCCGCCGGCTGCGGCCGCGGCGCGCAGCGCGAGCTCGTGGTAACCGACGCGATCCCCGACGCCGCGTGGGAGGGCCACACCATCCTGGCGCAGCTCTCCCCCGAGGACGGGAACGGCCGCGTCTACACCGCGGTCGACACGATCCCTTCCTCGCTCAGGCCTTCATTCGACTTCTCCCTCCCGCGCGACGCCTTCGGGGGCGACGTGAAGGACTACGTCCCGGCGGCCCCGGCGAGACGAAGACCCTGAAGGTGTGGAAGATCGTCGTCGGGTATACGGTGTCGACGTGACCCGCGCGCTCGCCATCGCCGCGGCGCTCGCTGTGGCGACCTCGGCGCGCGCCGAGGACCCGGGGGAACCGGGCGGGCCATCGGGCGAGCGCGCCAACCTCGTCGCGCTCGCGCCGCCGGTCGCCGGCTACTCGTCGATCGACGGCGTGATCTGGCAGGCCGCGCCCGTCTCCTACGAGCGTGCGCTGTTCGGGCACGCCGGCCTGCGGCTCTCGCCCACCGCGGTGATGTACGGGAGGAAGCTGCAGGGGTACGGGCTCGTCGTAGGCCTGCCGCTCTACCTGCGCGTAAGCCGCGCCGGCGCGGCTTACGGCGGCGCGTACGCGGCCCCGCTCGTCGCGGCGCTCGTCGACCTCGTCCCGGACGAGCGGCGGACGATCCGCGGCGGCGTCGAGGCCGGGTGGGCGTGGTCGATGGGGGCGCGGTGGCGTCTCGCCGCGGGCGTCTGGACGCTGTTCGACACGAGCGGCTTCGAGGCGTCTGCGGGCGGGCTCACCGTCGCGCTCGGGCTCTGGCTGTAGGCTCAGAGCTCGAGCACGATCGCCGGCAGGACGAGCTCCGTCGCCGGGCCCGACGTACGTCCGGCGCCGAGCGCCGCCGCGTGATGGCGCACCGCCTCGGCGAGGCGATCGTCCGGGCGCGAGAAGAGCGAGCGATCTCGGCGGCGCAGCGGCCGGCTTCGGTGGAGAGCTGCTCGGGGATAGGACCTCCAAACCGCGTTTCGTCCGACGAGGTACCTTACGGAGACTCCCGGGGTGAACCCGGGATCACTGGTTCAGTGGGCTCTCCGGTGATCGAGGGGCTGATGGAGAACGACGTCAGGGCGCCGTCGTGGCCGAAGTCTAGGCGGACGTGGCTCCCCGACCCAGAGAAGTGTTCTACGAACCATGCGTCCGCAGCACGGACGGTCGCCTCATCTCCAAGGCACTGACTTGACTTCACGTCGGTTCGGCCCGCGCCTTGCCATACCCCGCGGTCATGACTGCTCCCCGACAGGTTCTCGCGGGCACCACCTACCTCGTCACACGCAGGTGCTCGGAACGACGTTTCTTCCTGCGACCGTCGGCGATCGTGAACGCCATCGTCCTGTACCTCCTCGCCGTG
>JBAVTL010000262.1:0-6026 GCA_049696175.1 Anaeromyxobacteraceae bacterium | reverse complement strand
GGCCGATCCCGAGCGAGCGCGGCGCGGCGCGCAGCGCGGCCGCGGAGAACCGCGTCCCGACCATCGCGGTCGCGCTCGTCACGATCCCCCGCGCGTGCGCCTCCAGGATGCCGCGGTCGATCTCGGGGTCGTAGCCGAGATCGTCCGCGTTCACGACCAGGCAGCGCACGGGGTCGTCAGGGGGTGCCGCGGCTACACCTTCGGCGGCGGCCGCGGCGTCAGGGCGAGCGCACCAGCCGAGAAGTCGTAGATCGACTCCAGCCGGACGTTCCGGTAGCGCTCGAGCTTGAAGGCCATCCGAGACAGGATCGCCAGGAACGCCTTCACGTCGGGGCGCCCCGCGCGGCCGGCCTCCTTCCTGAGGCGCTTCACCTCCGCGAGGATCTGCTTCCGCATCTCGGTCGGGTGATAGATGTGCGCTCCCGAGAAGACGAGGCTGTCCTCGAACGGGAGCAGGCGGGCCTCGATCAGGTCACCCTTCTTCAGCCCGGCGAGCTGGCGCCGCTCGGCGACCTGGTGGTCGACGTCCGCGAAGACGTCCCGCAGGACGACGAGACCGTCGGTGATCTTGCGGACCTCGAAGAGCCCGTGGACGCTCTGGGTCAGCCTCCGGTAGGCCTCCAGGACGGACGGCTCCATGTCGGTGCCGTTCGCCGAGATGAAGTTCTCGAGCGTCGAGGTCTTCTGCCCGTTGGGGCGGAAGTCGTAGAGGTAGTGATCGAGCATCCCGTTGACCCGGGGCTCGTACGTCAGCTCGTCCTCGCGCGGCTCGCCGTAGCGTGCGTAGTGCTCCGCGCGGGCGGTCAGCAGATCCTGCGTGCGCGGCTCGGCCGTGGCCCAGGAGAGCAGCCTCTCATGGAGCTCCGCGAGGCTCATCGCGCCCGCTCCATCATCGCGGTGAAGCGCCCGAAGAGCGCCCGCGCGTCGTGAGGACCCGCGCAGGCCTCCGGGTGGTACTGGACGCTGAAGGCCTGCACCTCCAGGGCCTCGATGCCCTCCACGGTGCCGTCGTTCAGGTTCACGTGCGTGACGCGCGCCCGCTTGCCGAGCGACTTGTCGTCGACGGCGAAGCCATGGTTCTGCACGGTGATGTCGACCTTGCCGGACGCGAGGTCCTTCACCGGCTGGTTCGCGCCGCGGTGGCCGAACTTGAGCTTGTAGGTCTGCGCGCCCAGCGCGAGCGAGAGGATCTGGTGGCCCAGGCAGATCCCGAAGACCGGGACCTTCCCCAGCAGCGCGCCGACCGTCTCCTTCGCGCCCACGACCGCGGCCGGATCGCCCGGCCCGTTGGTCAGGAAGACGCCGTCGGGCTTCAGCGCGAGCGCGTCGGCGGCGGACGTCCCGGCGGGGACGACGGTGATCCGGCAGCCCTGCTCCGCGAGGAGCCGCAGCATGGCGCGCTTCAGCCCCCAGTCGTAGGCCACGACGTGGAAGCGGGCGACGTCGAGCTTCTTCCGCTCCCCATCGGTCCAGGCGTCCGCGCCCAGCTCCGACCACTCGTACCGGGCCGGGGTCGTGATCCGCGTCGCGAGGTCCTGCCCTACCATCCCCGGCAGCGCGCGCGCCCTGTCCACCAGCTCCGCGGCCGTGCCGTCGGTCGAGATGACCCCCATCTGCGCGCCCGTGGTCCGGATGTGCTTCGTCAGGCGGCGCGTGTCGATCCCCGAGATGCCGACCACGCGGTGGTGCTTCAGGAAGGCATCGATGCTCCGCTCCGCGCGGAAGCTCGACGGCTCCTCGGCGTAGTGGCGGACGATGAAGCCCGTCGCGTGGACGCGGTTCGACTCGTCGTCGGCGGCGTTGGTGCCGTAGTTGCCCTGCTCCGGGTACGTCATGCAGATCATCTGCCCGACGTACGACGGGTCGGTGAGGATCTCCTGGTAGCCGGTGAGCGAGGTGTTGAAGACCACCTCGCCGGCCGCCTCACCATCCTCGCCGAACGAGACGCCCTCGAACGTGGTGCCGTCCGCGAGCGCCAGGATCGCCTTCTTCATCTTCCGTCACTTCTCCCCGTGGACGAGCCTGCCGCCCACGAACGCATGCGTGCAGCGGCCCACGAGCCGCTTCGACTTCCACGGTGAGTTCCGGCTCCTGGAGAAGCCGGCCGCGGGGTCATAGGTCCACTCCAGCGCCGGGTCGAGCACGGCGACGTCAGCCGGGGCTCCCCTGGCGAGGGTTCCGCCCGGGAGCCCCAGGCTGCGCGCCGCGCCCACGGTCAGCGCCTCGACGAGCCGCACCTCCGTGAACGCGCCGGTGCGCGCGACGCCGAGGCAGACAGCGAACGCCGTCTCGAGCCCGATGATCCCGTTGGCCGCGGCGTCGAACTCGAGCGCCTTCTCCACGTCCGAGTGTGGGGCGTGGTCGGTCGCGATCGCGTCGAGCGTCCCGTCCGCCAGCCCCTCGCGGCAGGCCTTCACGTCGTCCGCGGAGCGGAGCGGCGGGTTCATCTTGTAGTCGGTGTCGTAGCCCGAGGCCGCGACGTCCTCGTCGGTGAGCGCGAGGTGGTGGGGCGTGACCTCAGCCGTCACCCGCAGGCCGCGGCGCTTCGCGTCCCTCACCGCGCGGACGGAGCCCCGCGTCGAGACGTGCTGGACGTGCAGCCGGCCACCGGTCAGCTCCGCGAGCGCGATGTCGCGGAGCACCATCACCTCCTCGGCGGCGCCGGGGATTCCCTTCAAGCCGAGCCGCGTCGACGCCGGCCCCTCGTGCATCACGCCCTTTCCGACGAGGCCGAGATCCTCCTCGTGGACGGCGACCGGCAGGTCGAACGCGCGGGCGTACTCGAGGGCGCGGCGCATCAGCGCCACCGACATCACCGGCTTCCCGTCGTCCGAGACCGCGACGCAGCCCGCGGCCTTCAGCTCGCCGAACTCGGCCAGCTCCTCGCCGCCCTGCCCCCTCGAGATGCAGCCGACGGGGTAGACGCGCGCGGCGCCAGCCGCGGCGGCGCGCGCGAGCATCAGCTCGGTCACGCTGGTGTTGTCGTTCACCGGCCTGGTGTTGGGCATCGCGACGATGCTGGTGAAGCCGCCGGCCACCGCCGCGCGGGCGCCCGTGCCGACGGTCTCCTTGTACTCCTGCCCCGGCTCGCGCAGGTGGCAGTGGAGGTCGATGAAGCCCGGGGTGACCCACCTCCCACGCGCGTCGAACACGCGGGCGTCCCTGGGGCGCTCGACGCGCTCGCCGACCTCCGCGACCACGCCGTCCCTCAGGACGACGCTGCGAACGCCGTCGACGCCACTGGCCGGGTCGATGACGCGACCGCCCTCGATGAAGATCGTCTCGCTCATGCCTTGCCCTCGACGCCGACGCCCTCGCCGCTGGAGCCGCCGGCGAGGAGGAAGAGGATGGCCATCCTGACCGCGACCCCGTTCTGGACCTGGTCCAGGACGACGCTCCGCCCGCCGTCCGCGACGTCCGGCGAGAGCTCCACGCCGCGGTTGATCGGCCCCGGGTGGAGGATCACGCAGGAGGGCTTCAGCCACTCCGCTGCCTTCCTGGCGTTGAGCCCCCAGTAGCGCGAGTACTCGCGGGTGTTCGGGATGAGCGGGTCGCCGATCCGCTCGTGCTGGATGCGGAGCATCATCACGGCGTCCGCGCCGTCGACGGCCTCCTTCAGGTCGTAGAGCACCTCGCCGCCCAGCTTCTCGACCCCGGCCGGCATCATCGTCGGCGGCCCGCAGAACCGGACCTTCGCGCCGAGCTTCGGCAGGCAGTGGATGGCGGAGCGCGCCACGCGAGAGTGGCTGACGTCGCCGACGATGGTGACGACCTTCCCGTCGAGCGAGCCGAACCGCTCCCGCAGCGTGAACGCGTCGAGGAGCCCCTGGCTCGGGTGCTCGTGCGCGCCGTCTCCGGCCGAGACCACCGCGCAGCCGACGCTCTCGGCGACCAGCTGCGGGGCGCCGCCGGACTGGTGGCGGATGACGATGACGTCGGGGCGCATCGCCTCGAGGTTCCTCACCGTGTCGACGAGCGTCTCCCCCTTGGTCACCGAGGAGGAGCTGGAGGTCCAGTTGAGGACGTCGGCCGAGAGGGTCTTCCCTGCGATCTCGAACGAGCTGCGGGTGCGGGTCGAGGCCTCGAAGAACAGGTTGATGATCGACTTGCCGCGGAGGCTCGGCACCTTCTTGATGGGGCGCCGCAGGACCTCCTTCATCGTCACGGCGAGGTCGATCACCTGGAGGATCTCCTCGCGGGAGTACTGCGACAACGCGATGCAGTGCTTGTGTCGTCCGATCACGTCCCCCTCCTCGGCTTGACCACCACCACGTCGTCCGGCGAACCGTCTTCCTTCAAGCGGACCTGGACGTCGTCGCTCGGCCCGGCATCCACGCAGGCCCCGATGAAGTCGGCGGTGATCGGCAGCTCGCGCCCGCCGCGATCCACGAGGACCGCGAGCCACACCCGGCGGGGGCGCCCGAAGTCGACCAGCTCGTCGAGGGCGGCGCGGACGGTGCGCCCGGTGAAGAGGACGTCGTCCACGAGGACGACCGTCTTGCCGTCGAGCGGAAAGCCGATCTCGGTGGTGCCGACGACCGGCGCAACGCCGCGGGCTGCGAGGTCGTCGCGATAGAGGGCGATGTCCAGCGTCCCCGCCGGAAGCTCCCTCCCGAGCTCCTTCGCGAGCTGCGCGCGCAGCCGCGCCGCGAGGTGCACGCCACCGCGTCGGATGGCCACCAGCACCAGCCCATCCGTCTCGCCCGACTTCCTCGCCAGCGCGACGATGTCGCGGGCGATCTTGCCAGCCGCGTGCGCGACGTCGTCCGCCTTCAGCGCGATCCGTTCCATCACCGAGAAGGCCCCCAGTCAGGGATCGTGAGATCGTTGTCCAGATCGACGGTCCCCACCCACTCGGAGACCTTCTCCGCGTACGGGTAGTGAACCTGCCGCGTGTACTCGAAGGTGACGTGGAGCATGGGCGGCGTCGCAGCCATGTCCCGCTCCCACGTCACCTGGTCCGCGGTGACGTTCACCGACGGCACCTTCTCGATCCTGCCGTCCGCCCCGACGACCTCGCTCGTGTCGAGCGACCTGAGCTTCTGACAGAGCTTCTCAATCAGGGCGGCGTCGTCCCGGTTCTTGACCGCCTGGTTCATGTAGTCGCGCACGGTCTGCTTGACCTCGTAGTGCACGACGTAGATCGGCATCCAGGCGATGAAGAGGTAGACCGCTCCTGCGATCGCGGCGAGGAGGACGAGCGTGACCCAGGAGACTCCGCCGCGCTCGTACTGGCGCGGGCGGTGGATCGAGGAGAGCAGTGCCATTGAGGTCTCGCTTCTACCGTTACTCGACGACTTTGAAAAGGCGGTCGAGCCGTGGCCCCGGGGCGCCGCCCGTACCGTCGCCATGGCCACGGCTCCAGGCGACCGCGACGACCCTGCCCTTGATCCCGGCAAACGGGACCTGCCATCCTCCGCCCATCCGGCTGTCGGCCGACCTGTCGCGGTTGTCCCCGAGCACGAAGAGGTGCCCGGGCTGGACGACCTCGAAGGGGCCCTCCTGCGCCCCTGTGCGCACACGCCGGCATTGGAGGAGGTCGTGCGGGCGCGTCCCCCGGGCCGCGGCCGCATCCCAGCTCGCCTCCACGTCGACCGGCATCGCGCTCGGCGGCCGCTCGATCGGACCGGTGGCGATCCGCTCGCGCAGCACCCTGCAGGTGTCGGTCCACCACACACCGGTCTCTTCGTTGAGCTCGTCGTACACGAGCTCCCCGGACGGCTCGCGCGGCTGAGGGACGCCGTTGACGTAGAGCAGCTGCTCGCGGAGCTCCACGACGTCGCCAGGGAGGCCGACCACGCGCTTCACCCAGTCCTGCCCGGTTCCACGCGGACCGGAGAGCACGATCACGTCGCCGCGCGCGGGCAGCTGCCCCCCGAACGGCCGGGAGCCGATGAACGGGAGCCGCACGCCATAGGCCGGCTTCCAGACGAGGACGCGATCGCCGGCGAGCAGCGTGGGGACCATGGAGCCGGTCGGGATCTCGAGCGTCTCCACGACGCAGGCCCGGAGCCCGAGCGCCGCGC
>JBAVTL010000261.1:0-2647 GCA_049696175.1 Anaeromyxobacteraceae bacterium | reverse complement strand
CACGGCGAGGAGGTACAGGACGATGGCGTTCACGATCGCCGACGGTCGCAGGAAGAAACGTCGTTCCGAGCACCTGCGTGTGACGAGGTAGGTGGTGCCCGCGAGAACCTGTCGGGGAGCAGTCATGCCCGCGGGGTATGGCAAGGCGCGGGCCGAACCGACGTGAAGTCAAGTCAGTGCCTTGGAGATGAGGCGACCGTCCGTGCTGCGGACGCATGGTTCGTAGAACACTTCTCTGGGTCGGGGAGCCGGGGGAGCCGGGGAGCCCTGGTGCGAAGCGTAGAATCGGCGCAATGGACGTGGGCTTCCCTCCGCTCCCTGCTGCACCCGCCGAGGCCATCGGTTCCGATGGTGCGCCCCACTTCGGCGCGTTCGCCGGTTCGTTGGATCGCGTTGCGCTGGAGCGCGCGTCGCGTAGAGGGGTGCCCGGCGCGATCCAGCGAATCGCCAGGGAGAAGCGTTGGACCTATCTCTTCGCCGCGAGCGACGAGGCGATGGTCGCGGCCGCGATCGTCGAGGCCGGCTGGTTTGCGGCAGGGTTCGCGTGGGTGCTCGATCGTTCGTCGGGCACCCTCGTCTTCGATCGCTCCGTCCCCGGCCTGCCCGGCCTCAACGCACGCGTCGACGATCGGATGGGCCAGGACGCGCGCGCCACCTTCTCCGGTGCCGGCCTGTCCATGGAGGTCCGGCGCAACGTCGAGCGTTACGAGTGGACGATGGTCAGCCCGGGCGGCTTCCGGGCGGAGTTGGCGCTGTCGGGGGCGGCGGCGCCCGCCCCCTTCGTGCTCGTGGCCCCCGTGTCGGGGCCGGGGGTTCGCGTCACCCAGAAGGCTGGAGGGCTGGCCGCAACGGGCGCGATCCAGGTGGGACGCAGGACGCTCCGGCTCGACGGCGGGACCGGGGGCGTCGACACGACGCAGGGGCTCCTCGCGCGGGAGACCTCGTGGCGCTGGGCCTTCGGGACGGGGCGCTCGCCCGGCGGCGCTCCGATCGCCTTCAACCTGGCGGAGGGGTTCGGCGGGGTGCCGCCAGGCGATCCCGGCGAGAACGCGCTCTTGGCGGGCTCAGGGACGGTGCGGCTTCCGCCGGTGACCTTCGCGTTCGATCGGAAGGCTCCGCGCTCGCCGTGGCGGGTCACCGCCGCCGATGGCTCGGTCGACCTCGCCTTCGCACCGGTCGCGGTGCACCGTGAGGTGAAGAACCTGCTCGTGCTCCGGACCCGCTTCGCGCAGGTGGCGGGGACCTTCACCGGCCGATTGCTTACCGAGAGCGGGCCGATGGAGGTCTCCAGCCTGCCAGGCGTCGTCGAGGACCACTGGGCGGTCTGGTAGGCACTGGAAACTAGTACCGGATCCGCGCCTGCCACGTCCGCTGCGACGCCTCGCGCGCGTCCTTCAGCGTGACGATGCCGGCGTCGGCGAGCAGCGGGATCATCTTCAGGAAGATCTCGCCGGCCATGATCGCGTCGCCGAGCGCGGTGTGACGGCCGATCACCGGCACGCCGAAGCGCTCGGCGATCTCCTCGAAGCGGTGCGCGGCGAGGTTGGGGTGGAGGACCGCTGAGAGCAGGAGCGTGTCGAGCACCGGCTGCGTGAAGCGGACCCCCGTGCGCGCCTCCAGCACCTGGAGGAAGCGCATGTCGAACGCGGCGTTGTGGGCCACGAGCACCGTCTCCTCGCAGTACCGGTGGAACTGGGGGAGCACCTGGTCGATCGGCGGCTGGCCGCGGAGCATCGAGGCGTCGATCCCGGTGATCCGGGCCGCCTCCGGGCTCATCGGGCGCCCCGGATCGACGAACTGCTCGAAGCTGTCCTGGTGGAGGACGCGGAGGTTCACGATCCGGACCGCGCCGATGCAGACGATCTCGTCGAGCTGGGGGGTCAGCCCCGTCGTCTCGGTGTCGAAGACGGTGAACGAGAGCTCACCGAGCTTCCGCTGTTCGAGCACCGGGTCGAGCGCCGCCCGGGCGAAGAGGTCGAAGTCGAAGAACTCGGGGCGGTTCGGCTCGACGCGTAGCACCGGGCGCGGCGCGGCGACCTCGGGCTGGGCCAGCGGGAGGACGAACCGGAAGAGGCCGGTCCCCGTCGCGCGATCGGTCTGGTGCCACAGCTCCCCCTCGTGCCGCTCGATCACCTGCTTCAGGGTGAGCGGGTTCGGCTCGCCGGCGAGCGAGAGCGGCCGGTCCTCCCACGCCGAGAGCGCGTCCGGCTCGAGCGACGCGCCGGACCACGCGAGGTCGAGCTGGGCGAGCCGGACGGCGCCGCGGAGCCGCAGCCGCAGCTCGGTCACGCCGCCCTCCTGGCTCAGCCACGCGGCGACGGCGGTGAGGGCCTGCAGGAGCGAGTAGGCGTCGGCGCGGAGCCACACGCCGGACTCGACCGACTCGAGCCGGACGGCGATCCCCAGCCGCATCCCGATGCGGCGCGCGGCGGCGCCCGCGAGATCAGCGCCGGGCACGCTCTGGAAGAGCCACTCCGGGCGCTGCGTCGACTGGTACTCGCCCTCGGCCCGCTCGAGCCGGGCGGAGAGCGAGGCCGCCTCCTCGCTGATGACGCCGGTGAAGCGGGCCTGCCGCGACGGCTCCATGCCGGGGTAGGCGACGAGCGTCTCGACGGCCGCGCGGATGCTGGCGAGCGCGCGCCGGCTC
>JBAVTL010000260.1:0-3853 GCA_049696175.1 Anaeromyxobacteraceae bacterium | reverse complement strand
GAGCCGGCATGGGCCCACCGGACCGCGCTCGTCCTCGAGGATGGGGCGCCAGAGCCGGCAGCTGCCGCACTCGCGGGCTCCGTACTGGCGCTCCGGGTCCATCAGCCCCGGGACCTCGCGACCCGCTCCTCCACCTCGCGCACCAGCCGCTCGACCACCGCGTCGATCGGCGTCCCGCTGGTGTCGATGACGAGCGCGTCGGCCGCCGGGCGGAGCGGCGCGATCTCGCGCTCGCTGTCCGCCTTGTCGCGGGCGCGCTGGTCGGCCAGCACCTGCTCGAAGGTGGACGCGTCCCCCTTCGCGAGCAGCTCGCCGTACCGCCGGCGCGCGCGCTCCTCCGGGCTCGCGGTGACGAAGAACTTCGCGTCGGCGTCAGGGAAGACCACCGTGCCGATGTCGCGCCCTTCGAGCACGGCGCCCCGGTTCTCCGGCGCGGCGGCGAGCCGGCGCTGGAGGTCGAGGAGCCCCGCACGGACCACGGGGCGCGCGGAGACCTTGCTCGCGCCGGCGGAGATGGCGGGCGTCCGGATCAGCGCCGAGACGTCCTCCGTGCCCAGCAGCACCCGCTGGCCCGAGCCACCAGTCGCCGACGGCGCGAAGTGCACGTCGACCTCAGGGAGGAGCGCCCGGAGTCCCCCGTCGTCCTCGAGCCCGACGCCGAGCCGCGTCGCCGCCAACGCGACCGTCCGGTAGATCGCGCCGGTGTCGACGAGGGCGAAGCCCAGCCTGACGGCGAGCAGCCGCGAGGCGGTGCTCTTGCCTGCGCCGGCCGGGCCGTCGATCGCGACGATGAAGGGGCGGCGAGGGGACGACACGTCCCCTACTCTTCTGAGGTGAAGACGCCCATCGCCCGGAACTTCTTGTACCGGTCGGTGACCAGCTGCTCCGGGGAGAGCTGCTTGAGCGCGGCGAGGTGACGGCGGATGGCGTCGCCGACGTTCTTGGCCGTGAACGCCGGATCGCGGTGGGCACCGCCCGGCGCCTCGGTGATGAGCTCGTCGGTGATCCCGAAGCCGGCGAGATCCTTCGCCGTGAGCTTGAGCGCGTCCGCCGACTTCTGGGCCTTCGTCGGGTCGCGGTAGAGGATGGCGCTGCAGCTCTCCGGCGAGATGACCGAGTAGATCGAGTTCTCGAGCATCAGGAGCCGGTTCGCGACGCCGAGCGCGAGCGCGCCGCCGGAGCCGCCCTCGCCGATGACCACCGCGATGACCGGGACGTGGAGGGAGGACATCACCTCCAGGTTGACCGCGATCGCCTCTGCCTGGCCGCGCTCCTCCGCGCCGATGCCTGGATAGGCGCCAGGGGTGTCGATGAAGGTGATGATCGGCAGCTGGAAGCGGTCGGCGAGGTCGAACATCCGGCGCGCCTTGCGGTAGCCCTCGGGTCGGGGCATGCCGAAGTTGCGCAGCATGTTCTCCTTCGTCGTCCGCCCCTTCTGGTGGCCGATGACGACGACCGGCTGTCCGTCGAACCGCGCGAAGCCACAGACGATCGCGCGATCCGCGGCGAAGCGGCGGTCCCCCTCGACCTCGAAGAAGTCGGTGAAGAGCTCGGCGAGGTAGTCGAGCGTGTAGGGACGCTGCGGATGGCGGGCGAGCTGCACTACCTGCCACCGCCCGAGGTCGCTGAAGACCTCGGTCTGGAGCTTCCGGGCCTTCTTCTCGAGCTTCTGGATCTCCTCCGAGAAGTCGATCCGGGCACCTCCGGAGAGTTCCTTCAGCTCTGCGATCTTGTCCTCGAGCGCGAGGATCGGCTTCTCGAAATCGAGTGCGTACTTGGTCTTGGCCACGCGCGCCTTATAGCACGCCCTCATCCGATCGGGCGGCTGCCGTCATGGCTCGATGACGCGTCGCGCCAACCCCTCGACATCCCAAGGCGGGGACACCCACTCCACGCCGCGCTCCTTGCGGAGCCACATCACCTGGCGGCGCGCGTACCTGCGCGTCTCGCCCTGGACTCGCCGGATCGCCTCCTCCACCCCGAGCTGCCCGCTCACCACCGCGACGGCAGCCCCGTAACCGATCGGCAGCTTCTCAGGGAGGCGATCGCCGAAGCGCGCGATCAGGGCCCGCGCCTCGTCGAGCAGCCCTCCCGCGAACATCGCCTCGACGCGGGCGTCGATCCGCCGGTGCAGCTCCTCCCTCGCCGGATCGAGCGCGACGAGGAGCGCCGAGTAGCGGTCGGGCGCGAACGCGTGCTCCTTGAAGCGCTCGGACTGCGTGCGGCCCGAGGCGGCGATCTCCAGGGCCCTCACGACCCGCACCAGATCGTTGGGCCGAATCCGGCTCGCGGCCTCGGGGTCCACCGCCGCCAGCCTCGCGTGGATCGCCGGACGACCGGACGCGCGGGCCTCCTCCTCCAGGCGGGCACGGAGCGCGGTGTCCCGCCCAGGCGCCTCCACGACGCCGTGGAGCAGCGCGCGGATGTAGAGCCCCGTCCCGCCGACCACCAGCGGCACCCGCCCCCGCCCCAGGATCCCAGCGATCGCCTCGTCCGCCATGCGGACGAACCGAGCGGCGTCCCATCCTTCCCCCGGCTCCGCGACGTCGATCAGGTGATGCGGGACGCTGGCGCGCTCCTCCGCGGTCGGCTTGGCCGTGCCGACGTCGAGCCCACGATAGATCTGCTGGGAGTCCGCGCTCACCACCTCGCCGCCGAGCCGGCGGGCGAGCGCGACGGCGAGCGCCGTCTTCCCGGAGGCGGTCGGTCCGGCGACGACGACGATGCGGGCGGGTGGCGCCATCCGCTGCTCGCCCACCGTGGGAGTGGCTATGACTCCGGAGGAGTCGTGGCCCCGGGCTTGGTCGCGGCTGGCGGCCTGGCGCCTGCCCGGGCCGCCGACTTCGCGTCCGTCCTGCCTGGGTGCTTCGCGCTCGACCTCGCGTCGGAAGCCTTGCTGCCGGCGACCGCCGCAGGTGCGGCCTTCACCCCCAGCTCCTGCTGGATCGACGAGAGCAGCAGCGCGCCGACGTCCTTCGAGTAGCCCCGCTCGATCCGCACGATGGTGCCGTCGCGCCGGACGAGGAAGAGCGACGGCAGCGGCGCGCTCGCCCCCAGGTAACGCCGCGCGAGGAAGTTGAAGCGATCCGAGACCACCGGATAGGCGACCTTGTTCTCCGCGATCATCTTCCTCGCGGCCGCCATGCCCGGCTCCTCCGTGTCGATGCTGACGCCGACGATCCGGAGCCCCTGGGGCCGGTACATGGTGTCGAGCTGGGCGAGGAAGGGCATCTCCTTCTTGCAGGGGCCACACCAGGACGCGAAGAACGAGAGGACGACCAGCCGGGAGCCCGCGTCCTCGGGCTGCTCCCCGGCGTACTTGTCGAGGGCGAGCCAGCCGGTACCGGCCACCTCCGGGTTCATCGTGCGAAGGGAGAACGCCGGCGCGGGCAGGCCGACCGCGATCTCCTCCTCCGCGACGCAGACGGACGGGAGTGCGAGGGAGGCACAGAGGGCGATCACCGCGTAGCGCATTCTTCCATCCTCACACACGGGGCCCCTCGACGGGATCCCACGGTCCAACGTCACTCCGAGGCCGAGCGCGAAGGAGGGAGGCTCCCCGCCTCCGCCTGGCTCACCCGAGAGCCCTGACCCTCTCGACGAGCTCCGAGAGCGCGACGGCGGTCTCCTCTCGCGTGTTCATGTCCTTCAGCTTGGCCTGGCCGCTCGCGAGCTCCGCCCCGCCCAGCACCAGCGCCCACCGCGCCCCGACCCGCTCGGCCTGCTTGAACTGGCGCTGCAGCTTCCCACCGCGCGCGTCGAGATCGCAGGCGATCCCGCCCTTTCGCAGCCGCGCGGCGAGCGTCATGGCGCCCGCTGCCCCCTCCGCGTCGGCGGCGACGAAGAAGACGAC
>JBAVTL010000259.1:0-11049 GCA_049696175.1 Anaeromyxobacteraceae bacterium | reverse complement strand
CCTCCGCGACGCGGCGCGACCGCTGGCGCTGGGAGCGTCGGCTCACCGCCGCGGACCTGAAGGACGTCGGGTCGTCGCTCGGCATCGGGTTGGTCCAGGCGCTCGAGGTCCGCGCGCGCGGCGTCTCGGGGAGGGCGCGCAACCTGCGGGTCACGGGGAGCGACGGAACGGCAGAGGTCGCCGGCGAGCTGAAGATCCGTCGCCTCCTGCGCAACCTGCCTTCCGCGATGTTCGTCTTCGACCGCGAGGGCGACGATTGGGTCGCCCACGGCGGGGGGTGGGGACACGGGGCTGGGATGTGCCAGTGGGGCGCCGTGGGGCGCGCCGAGGCCGGGCAGGACTACCGCCAGATCCTGAGGGCGTACTACTCGGGAGCGGACGTGGCGAAGGTCTACTGAGCGGGTAAGTAGTAACCGAGGGTCTCGGCGTCCCGCCCCAACAGGGAACACGCGGAACCCGACTCCTCGTGTGCAGAGGCTGCGTCAAACCATCTATTAGTAGGTGGTCGGCTTCACGCGCGTCCTCTCACCCGAGGCGATCCCAATGAAACGAGTCCTGGCACTCCTCCTCACCGCGCTCGCCGTCCCGGCGCTCGCGGAAGACACCATCAAGCTCGCCCTCACCGGTCCCTACTCAGGCGGCTCGGCACCGATGGGGACCTCCACGCGCGACGGCTCCAAGCTCGCCATCGCCGAGATCAACGCGTCCGGCGGGATCCAGGTCGGCAAGAAGAAGCTGAAGATCGAGTACATCGAGCGCGACGACGAGGCGAAGAACGAGCGCGGCGCCCTCATCGCGCAGGAGCTTGCCGCGATGAAGGACCTGTCCGGCGTCATCGGGAGCGTCAACACCGGCGTCGTCATGGCCGGCGACAAGTTCCTGCAGGAGGCCGGCATCACCAAGCTCATCTGTCCGGCCGCGGGCTCCAAGTCGATGACGCAGTGGACGGGCGCCACCGGACCGAAGGAGCTCTCCATCTTCCGGTTCGCCGCCCACGACGGGATCCAGGCCCAGATGGTGGTCGAGGAGGCGATCCACCGCGGCATCAAGAAGGTGGCGATCTTCGCGGACGACACCAACTACGGCGTGTCGGGGCGCGACGACATGCTGGACCAGATCAAGCGGCAGGGGAGCAAGCTCGCGGTCGTGACCACCGAGAAGTGGGCGATCGGCGACAAGGACATGAGCGCCCAGCTGCTCAAGGCGAAGGCCCTCGGCGCCCAGGCGATCCTGATCTGGGGGATCGGCCCCGAGCTGGCAGCCGTGGCCAACGGTCAGGCCAAGCTCGGCTTCAAGGTCCCGCTCATCGGCGGCTGGCCGCTCTCGATGTCGAACTTCATCGACAACGCGGGCGCCAACGGCAACGGCGCGCTCATGCCCCAGACCTTCATCGAGGAGCCGGTCACGCCGCGCGTGAAGGCCTTCATCGAGGCCTATCACAAGGCCTATGGCGTGACCCGGATCCCGTCTCCCGTGTCCGCCGCGCAGGGCTACGACGCCGTGCTGATCTTCGCCGCCGCCGCGAAGCAGGCGGGATCGACCGACAGCCGGAAGATCCGCGACGCGCTCGAGGACCTGAGGCAGCCGGTGGACGGGGTCATCGCGAGGTGGGTGAAGCCCTACCGGAAGTGGGATCCGAGCGACGTCACCACGCACGAGGCCTTCAGGCGTGAGAACACGATCATGGGGATGATCAAGGACGGCCGCGTCGTGTTCGCCAACGACGCGGATCGCGCCCGGCTCTCCCAGCGCGGCGGGAAGTAGCGCTGGATACCCGTGCCCTTCTCGATCGTCGCGCAGATCGCGGTGAGCGGCGCCTTCATGGGGCTCGTCTACGCGCTGATCGCCTACGGCTTCCAGCTCACCTACGCGACCAGCAAGAGCATCAACTTCGGGCAGGGCGAGCTGGTCATGGTCTCGTCCTTCATCACCCTGTCCCTCATCGGCCTCGGCATCCCCTATTGGCTGGTGGTCCCGCTCGGCCTCCTCTTCGGCGCGTTGCTCGGCCTTCTGGTCGAGCGCGCGGCGGTCCGGCTCGCGCTGGAGCAGAGGAGCGAGGGCTGGATCCTCCTGAGCATCATCGTCGGCCTCTTCCTCTTCTCCTTCGCGGAGAACGTCTGGGGGCGTGACGATCGGCCGTTCCCGACCCCCATCTCCGGCGATCCCATCCACGTCCTCGGGCTGGACGTGACGCCCCTGGAGCTCTCGGTCCTCGTCGGCGTGCTGGCCGTGATGGGGCTCGTGGAGGTCTTCAAGCGGCGCACGCTGCTCGGCAAGGCCTTCGACGCCGTCTCGGCCGACCGGGACGCCGGGGAGCTGATGGGGATCTCCGCGACCCACACCGTGATGCTCTCCTACGCGCTCTCCGGGGCGGTGGCGGCCCTCGCCGGGATCCTGGTGTCACCCATCACGACCGTGGGGCCCACCATGGCCTCCGCGCTCATCCTCAAGGCCTTCTCCGTGGCGGTCGTGGCCGGGCTCGAGTCGGGCTTCGGCGTCGTGGTCGTCGGCCTCTTCCTCGGCGGGCTCGAGAGCGTCGCCAGCCTCTACCTCGGCAGCGGCTGGCGGGCCGCGCCCGGCCTCGTGCTGCTCATCCTCGCCCTCGCCGTCCGGCCCACCGGCGTCTTCGGCCGCGCGGTCATCCGCAAGGTCTAGGAGCCCAACGTGCTCAAGCGGCTACTGCTGGTTCGCGGCGCCGAGATCCTCCTCTTCGCGCTCCTGGCCGCGCTGCCGTTGGCGGTGAGCAACCCCTACGCCCTCGGCCTCCTCACGCTCCTCGCGATCTACGGGATCCTGCTCATCGGGCTCGACGTCAGCGTCGGCTACCTCGGGCAGGTCAACCTGGCGCAGGCGGCGTTCCTGGGGATCGGCGCCTACGCGGCCGGGATCCTCACGACGCGCTACGGCGCGGGGATCCCAGCGGCGCTCTTCGTCGCCGGCGGGACCGCCACGCTGATCGGCGCGATCCTCGCGCTCCCGGCGCTGCGGCTGGAGGGGCCGCAGTTCGCCCTCGCGACCCTCAGCTTCACCGCGCTCACGACGATCGTGCTGAACGAGCTGGAGTGGCTCACCAACGGCGCGCAGGGGCTCTCGATCCCACGCCCTCCGCTCTTCGGCCACGCCCTCTCGCCGCGCGACTTCTTCTGGCTCTGCGTCGCCCTCCTGGCCGTCGCGTGGGTCGCCATGCGCAACCTCCTCTCGTCGCAGTGGGGGCGCGCCTTCGAGGCGCTGCGCGACAGCCCGATCGCCACCGACGCCATGGGGATCGGCACCTACTTCCACAAGGCGGCCGGCTTCGCCTTCGGGTCGGGGATGGCCGGGCTCGCCGGCGCGCTCTACGCGTACAACTTCCAGTTCCTGCAGCCAAACGCGTTCGTGTACGAGCTGACGGTCATCCTGCTGCTCGGCGTCGTGCTCGGCGGGCGGAAGAGCCTCTGGGGCGCGGTCGTCGGCGCGGCGCTCGTGGCGCTCCTCCCGAACCTCCTCTCGAGCCAGCTCCTCTTCCGGGCGATCTCGATGGCCGGCTTCGCGGTGGCGCTCGCGGCCGGGGCGCGGGGGCTGGTGCGCCGGAGCTCGCGCCCATTCCAGGCGATCGCGCCGGTGGTCGCCACAGGGGCGCTGCTCGCAGGTTCCCTCCTGGTGAAGAATACCGAGGAGTGGCGGAAGGGGATCTTCGCGTTGATGCTCTTCTCGGTGGTGGTCGGCCTCCCCGAGGGGCTGATGGGCTTCGCCGCAGGCGCACTCGCGCGCCTCTTCCACGTCGCGCCGCCGGCGCTCCCGGAGGCCGCGTCGCTCGACTCGGTCCTCCCGCGCCGGCTCGCCGACGGCACGCCGCTCCTCGAGCTGCGGATGCTGAAGCGGTTCTTCGGCGGCGTGCGGGCGGTGGATGGCGTGAGCCTCGCGGTCCGCGCGGGGACCGTCCACGGCCTCATCGGGCCCAACGGCTCCGGGAAGAGCACGCTCGTCAACGTGCTCTCCGGGCTGTATGCCCCCACCGAGGGGACGATGCTGCTGCGCGGCAGGCCGCTGCCGGTCGGCAGCATGGTGCGGGCGGCGAGGGCGGGCATCTCCCGTACCTTCCAGAACCTCCAGCTCTTCAGCGGGATGACGGCGCTGGAGAACGTGATGGTGGCGCTGCGCGGCGCGTACCGGCTGCCGCTGCCGCTGGTGCTCGTCGGCCTCGGCCGGGCCGAGGAGCGGCGCGCGCAGGCGGAGGCGCTCGCGCTCCTGGAGCTGGCCGGGCTCGGCGGCGAGGCGAGGACGCGGGTCACCGACCTCCAGTACGGCGCGCAGCGCTTCCTCGAGGTGGCCCGTGCGCTGGCCAGGAAGCCCGAGCTCCTGATCCTGGACGAGCCGGCGGCCGGCCTCGCACACCCCGACGCCGCGAGGCTCGTCGAGATCATCCGCCGGGTCCACGATCGCGGGATCACCGTCGTCCTCATCGAGCACCACATGGACGTCATCTCCGACCTCTGCAGCGTCGTGACGGTGCTGGACGGCGGCCGGGTCATCGCCGAGGGACCCCCGGACGCGGTGAAGCGCGATCCGGCGGTCATCGCGGCGTACCTGGGGGTGGTCGAGCCGCCGGCCCCGGAGCCCGCGCCGGGGCTCGGCGCGCCAGCGGCTGGATAGGGAGGCGCACCATGCTGACCGTGACGGAGCTCTACGCTGGCTACGGCCTCTCGGAGGTGCTCAACGGCGTCTCGCTCGACGTGAAGGCTGGGAAGGTCGTCGCGCTCATCGGCGCGAACGGCGCCGGCAAGACCACCACGATGCGCGCCATCTCCGGCCTGCTCACGCCGACCCGGGGGAGGGTGCTCCTCGACGGGGAGCCCGTGGAGGGGCTGGGGGCCGCGCGGATCGCGCGGCTGGGGCTCGCCCACGCGCCGGAGGGGCGGAAGGTCTTCGCGCCGCTCTCGACCGAGGACAACCTCCTCCTCGGCGGCTTCCGGCGCCTGCCGCGCTTCTTCGGCTACCGGCGGCGGGCGGCGATCGACCTGGAGCGGGTCTACTCGCTCTTCCCCAGGCTGGCGGAGCGGCGCCGCCAGCAGGCCGGGACGCTCTCCGGCGGGGAGCAGCAGATGCTGGCCATAGGGCGTGCGCTGATGGCGCGCCCCAAGCTGATGCTCCTGGACGAGCCGTCGATGGGGCTCGCCCCGGTGATCGTCCAGGAGGTCTTCCGGACGATCCGCCGGCTCAAGGACGAGGGGATGACGATGCTCCTCGTGGAGCAGTTCGCCCGGACCGCGCTAGAGGTGGCCGACTACGCGTACGTGCTTGAGCGCGGGCGGATCGCGGTGGCCGGCACGCCCGACGAGCTGCGGCGCAACGAGCGGGTGCTGACCGCTTACCTGGGGTGACAGCCGCCCCGCTGGAGGCTATCTTGCCGCCCCCTCGAACCGACGGAGTGGCTCCACATGAAGCGGATCTGCGTGTTCTGCGGCTCGTCCAGCGGCGCCGACGTGGCCTACGCCGAGGCCGCGACGCGGCTCGGCGCGACGCTCGCCCGGCGTGGTCTCGAGCTCGTCTACGGCGGCGGCACCATCGGGCTCATGGGGACGGTCGCCAACGCCACGCTCGACGCGGGGGGGAAGGTCATCGGCGTCATCCCGAAGGCGCTCCAGCTCCGCGAGCTGGCGCACGTGAAGCTGACCAGCCTCCACGTCACCGGCTCGATGCACGAGCGGAAGGCGAAGATGGCGGAGCTCTCCCAGGGCTTCATCGCGCTCCCGGGCGGCCTCGGCACGCTGGAGGAGTTCGCAGAGATCGTGACCTGGGCGCAGCTCGGGATCCACGCGCGCCCCTGCGGGCTGCTCGACGTGAAGGGGTACTACCGGCCGCTCGTCTCCTTCCTCGACCACGCGGTGAAGGAGGGGTTCGTCAGCCCGCTGCACCGCGCGCTGGTGATCGTCGAGACCGACCCGGACGCGCTCCTCGACCGCTTCGCGGCGTGGAAGGCGCCGGAGGTCGAGAAGTGGGTGGACTCGCGCGGCGCGTAGCCCTTGATCGAGCCGGCTCGCGCCCGGCGCGGCGCCGCGCTATTCATCGCTGACGCATGCGCGACGCGGAACCTGGTGCCGGCGGAGCGGCGATCACGAGCCGGGCGGTGAGGCTCAGGACGCTCCTCGCGCTCGCCTGGCCGATCGTGGTCTCGCGCTCGTCGCAGGTGGTCGTCGGCGTGGCCGACGCGGTGATGGTGGCCCCCCTCGGCGCGGCGGCGCTGGCCGCGACGGCGACGGGGGGGATCAACGCGTTCGCCCTCTTCATCCTGCCGATGGGGACGGTCTTCATCGTCGCGAGCTTCTCGTCCCAGCTCTTCGGCAGGGGTGACGCCGCCGGCGCGCGCCGCTACGGCTGGTACGGGCTCGCGATCGCGGCCGTCACCCAGCTCGTCGCCGTCGCCACGATCCCGTTCGTCCCCGCGCTGCTCGCCCGGCTGCAGTTCGCGCCCGACCTCCGGGCCGCGATGGAGGGGTACCTGGCCGTCCGGCTCCTCTCGGCGGGGGCGGTCGTCGGGATGGAGGCGCTCGGCAACTACTACGGCGGGCTGGGCAACACCCGCCTCCAGATGCGCGCGAGCGTGGCCGCGATGCTCCTGAACGTCCTCGGGAACTGGCTCTTCATCGGCGGGCGGCTGGGCATGCCGGCGATGGGGGTGCGGGGCGCGGCGCTCGCCAGCACCGTCTCGACGACCGCTGCGTTCGCTTGGATGCTGGTCGTCTTCGTCCGCGAGCGCGGCGTCCCGGCTGGCGACCCGCTGGCCTGGAGCGAGCTGCGTGGCGTCCTGCGCTTCGGGCTTCCATCCGGCTTCACCTGGTTCATCGAGTTCGCCGCCTTCGCGTTCTTCGTCAACGTCGTGGTGGCCGGACTGGGCACCACCGCGCTCGCGGCCCTCATGACCGTGATGCAGGTGAACTCCGTCGCGTTCATGCCTGCCTTCGCGCTGGCGAGCGGCGGGGCGATCCTGGTGGGGCAGTCGATCGGCGCGTCGCGCCGGGAGGAGGTCCCGGGGATCGTCGGGCTGACCTTCGCCGTCGCGGCGACGTGGGAGTCGCTCGTGGCGGTCGCCTACCTCGCGGCGCCAGGCATGATCCTCGCGGTCTTCGCGCAGGAGCCCTCCTCGGCCGCGGAGTTCCTCGCGGCGGGGCGCCGGATGCTGGTGATGTCTGCGGCGTGGCAGCTCTTCGACGCGGCGGCGAGCGTCCTCACCGAGGCGCTGCGGGCGGCGGGGGACACCGTCTTCACGATGTGGGTGCGCGTCGTCGTGGCCTGGGTGATCTGGGCGCCTGGGAGCTGGATCTCCGTGCGGCTGATGGGGGCCGGGGACACCGTGGCGGTCGCCTGGTTCGTCTTCTACCTGTTCGTGCTGGCGCTCGCGCTCCTGCTCAGGTTCCGGAGCGGGGCGTGGCGCAGGATCGAGCTTACGCGGGCGTAGCGGCTGCCCCGTGATGCTGCTCGCCGTGGACGAGCGTCTGCCGCCCCCGCCAGGTCCCGCCGGCGGGCACCACGATCGGCTCCCGGATCGCCCCGGCCTCGATGCAGAGCATGCTTCGCCAGCCGCCTGGCTCCATGTCGGGGAGGGCTGCGCACTTCGCCGGGCCGGGGTTCCAGACCACCACGTCCGGGAAGCCATCGGCGCGGATCGAGAGCGACCGGTCGGGCTCGCGCAGCACGACCGCGTTCGGAACCGAGTGATAGACGCGGTCCACCTCGCCGCGGATCGAGAGGGCGTCGCCCTGCTCGATCCGAAGCTGCTCGCCGGCCGCCGCGTCCCGGTACTCGAGGCCGGTGAGCCCCTCGACCGTGACCGCCTCGACGTCGCCGATGGC
The DNA here is from genome assembly GCA_049696175.1 of Anaeromyxobacteraceae bacterium. Lineage (GTDB taxonomy): Bacteria > Myxococcota > Myxococcia > Myxococcales > Anaeromyxobacteraceae > DATIVK01. The sequence goes on along the minus strand of JBAVTL010000259.1, from coordinate 3,220 downwards.
GAGGTAGCCGTGGAGCGCGGCGGTGAACGAGAGCGGCTCGCGCCCCGTGTTCTCGACGGCGAGCTCGAGCTGGATCCTGGCGTCGCCAAGCTGCACGGAGTACCCGACGCGGAAGGGATGTGGCCAGAGCGCGCGCAGCTCGGCGTCGGGCTCGAGCGCCAGCGAGACCACCGGCTCGCCGTCGACGAGCTGCTTCCCGGCCGCGCGCCAGGCGCGCGTGCGTACGAGCCCGTGCCTGGGCAGCGGCCCGAGCGCGGCGAACTGCGGGAAGCAGATCGGGACGCCGCCGCGGATCGCCTTGCCGGGCGCGAGCTCTGCGCGCTCGCTCAGGAAGAGCCAGTCCCGGCCGCGCGCGGGGGTCCAGGAGAGGAGCTGGGCGCCGTGGAGCGCCACCACTGCCCTGGCGCCGCCCCGCGTCTCCAGGAGCATGGCTGGCGTGCCGCGGAAGTCGATGCGGGTCATTGACGCCTCGCCCTGCCCCGACCCGGGGCCGTGAGAAGCGAGCTTACCCCAGCCTGGCCCGGCGCAGGCGCAGCGCGTTGGTGATCACTGTGACCGAGCTGAAGCTCATCGCCGCGCTCGCGATCATCGGCGACAGCAGCCAACCCGTGAGCGGGTAGAGGGCGCCGGCAGCGAGCGGCACCCCGGCCGCGTTGTAGGCGAAGGCCCAGAAGAGGTTCTGGCGGATGTTGCGCATCGTCGCGCGCGAGAGGCGGCGGGCGCGGACGATGCCGTGCAGGTCCCCCTTCACGAGGGTCAGCCCCGCGCTCTCCATCGCCACGTCCGTGCCGGTCCCCATCGCCACGCCGACGTCGGCGGCGGCGAGGGCGGGGGCGTCGTTGATCCCGTCGCCGGCCATCGCGACGACGTGCCCCTTCCCCTTGTACTTGGCGACCGCGGCCGCCTTGCCCGCCGGGAGGACCTGCGCCTCGACGTCCTCGATCCCGAGCCGCTTCGCCACGGCGCGGGCCGTGGTCCAGTCGTCGCCGGTGACCATCACGAGCCGGATCCCCTCGGCGCGGAGGGCGCGGACGGCCCCGGCGGCGCTCTCCTTGACCGGGTCGATCGCCTCGACCACGCCGGCCGGTTTCCCGTCGACCGCCACCAGCATCACCGTGCCGCCTCCGGAGCGCAGCGCCTCGGCCTTCGAGGAGAGCCCCGCGGCGTCGATCCCGAGCTCCGCGAGGAGCGCCGGGTTGCCGAGCGCGACCCGCCGGCCGTCCACCGTGCCGGTGACGCCCTTGCCAGGGATCGCCTTGAAGTCCTGCGCCTCCGCGAGGGCGAGCCCGCGCGCCTTCGCCCCCGCGACGATGGCCGACGCGAGCGGGTGCTCGGAGCCGCGCTCCAGGCTCGCGGCGAGGCGCAGGAGCGTCGCCTCGTCGAGCCCGGAGGACGGCTCGGGGATGACCTTGTCGAGCCGCGGCTTCCCCTCGGTGAGCGTCCCGGTCTTGTCGACGAGGAGCACGTCCACCTTCTCGAACCGCTCCAGCGCCTCGGCGTTCTTCACGAGGACCCCGGCCGTCGCGCCGCGGCCGGTGCCGACCATGATCGCCATCGGCGTGGCGAGGCCGAGCGCGCAGGGGCACGCGATGATGAGCACCGCGACCGCGGCCACGATGCCGTGGGCGAGCCGCGGCTCGGGCCCCCAGATCGACCAGGCGGCGAGGGCGAGGACGGCCGAGAGGACGACCGCGGGAACGAACCAGCCCGAGACGACGTCCGCGAGCCGCTGGATCGGCGCGCGGCTGCGCTGCGCGTCCATCACCATCCGGACGATCTGCGCGAGGAGGGTGTCCTTCCCGACGCGGTCGGCGCGCATCACGAAGGCGCCGTTGCCGTTGATCGTCGCGCCTGTGACCTTGTCTCCCTCCCGCTTCTCGACGGGCACCGGCTCGCCGGTCACCATCGACTCGTCGATCGACGAGGAGCCCTGGACGACGACGCCGTCGACCGGGACCTTCTCGCCGGGGCGGACGCGCAGCCGCTCGCCTGCCTTCACCGCCGCGATCTCGACGTCGTGCTCGCTCCCGTCGGCGTCGATCCGGCGGGCCGTCTTCGGCGCCAGGCCGAGGAGGGCGCGGATGGCTCCCGAGACGCGGGAGCGGGCCCGCAGCTCCAGGATCTGCCCAAGCAGGACCAGCTCGATGATCACGGCCGCCGACTCGTAGTAGAGCGGGGGCATCCCGTGCTCGAGGTAGGCGGGGGGGAAGGCGCTCGCGGGCAGCACCGTGGCCACGGCGGAGAAGAGCCAGGCCGCGGCCGTGCCGATCCCGATCAGCGTGAACATGTTCAGGTTGCGCGTGCGGAAGGAGAGCCAGGCGCGCTCGAAGAACGGCCAGCCGCCCCAGAGCACGACCGGCGTCGCGAGCGCGAGCTGGAGGAGCGAGTAGGCGCGGAAGCCGAGCGCGTGGCGGACGGCCATGTTGGTGAGCATGTCCCACATCGTCATCGCGAGGAGGACCAGCGCCGGCGCGAGCCCCAACCAGAAGCGGCGGCTCATGTTCGCGAGCTCGGGGTTCGCAGGCTCCTCGGCGCTGATCTCTCCCCCCTCGACGAAGGGCTCCAGCGCCATGCCGCAGATCGGGCACGGGACCGGCTGCTCCTCCTTCACCTCGGGGTCCATCGGGCAGACCCACCAGACCTTGGCGCCAGCGGGCACGGCCGGCGGAGCCATCGGCGCCTGCGCGGCGCCGGTCTTCGCGGCGAGGAACTTCTCCGGCTCGGCGCTGAACTTCGCGAGGCACTTCGGGTTGCAGAAGTAGTACGTCGAGCCAGCGTGCTCGTGGCTGCCGCCCTTGGGCGCCTTCGGGTTCACCTCCATCCCGCAGACGGGATCGACGGCGAAGTACCTCTCCGGCTCGGCCTCGAACTTCTTCCGGCACCCCTCGGAGCAGAAGTAGTAGGCGTAGCGGCCCCGCTGGACCGTCCCTCCCGGCGGGTTCTCCTTGTCCACGTCCATGCCGCAGACGGGATCGCGGGTGGGGGGAAGGGGAGCGGCGGTCGTGACCGCCGGGGCGCCGTGATCGTGATCCATGGTGGGTTGCTCCGAGGTGGCTCGCTGGCGATCTAGTCTGGATCGCGCTGGCGTGCCACGTCTGAGCCACCTCGGGTGTGACGGGTTCGGTCACGAGCGCCCCATGCGGCGCCTCCTCCAGCGACTGGTCCCCGCTCCCATTGATTCGCAGGATCGCCCGGCTCAGGGCGCCGAGGGGGCCGAGGG
>JBAVTL010000258.1:0-18428 GCA_049696175.1 Anaeromyxobacteraceae bacterium | reverse complement strand
GGCGATGCCAGGGGTCCCGGGATCGACGGCGGGGAGAGGCGCCTCGAGCCCGCTGCCCGGACGATCCTCGTGCAGGACGGCGCCGGTCCGGTCCCGGACACGGAGCACGAAGACCGGAGAGGCGTGCCGGCCCTGCGCCGCGATCGAGGCGTAGGCGTTGACCAGCTCCAGCGGCGTGACCTCTCCGGTTCCGAGCCCCAGCGTCAGGTTGCGCGGGAGCTCTCCCGCGATCCCCAGCCGCCTCGCGAAGTCGGCGATGCGGTCCACTCCGAGCGCGTCCACGAGCTTCACCGAGACCGTGTTCTTGGAGTGGGCGAGCGCGCGCTGCAGGAGCATCGGCCCGTCGAAGGAGTCCCGCTCGAAGTTGCGAGGCTTCCACTCCTTGCCGGTCCACGGATCCCGGTAGAGGTCTGGCGTGTCGTAGACGATCGTCGCCGGGGTGAAGCGTCGCGACTCGATCGCGGCGCCCCAGACGAACGGCTTGAAGGCGGAGCCCGGCTGTCTCCTCGCCTGGATCGCCCTGTTGAACTGCGTGGTCGCGAAGTCATAGCCGCCGACGAGCGCCCGCACGCCGCGAGTCGCCGGATCGACCACGGCGAAGGCGCCCTGCACCAGCGGCGTCTGCTCGAGCGAGACCGGGATCGGCTTTCCGGAGCGGGCCAGGCGGATCGGCGGCGTCCGTCCCTGCATCACGCGGACGAGGACGATGTCCCCTCGCACCACGACCGCGCTCATCTGTCGGGGTGTCGCGGTGCCGGAGGTCGGGCTGAACTTCCTGGCCCACGAGACATCGGCGAGCGGGAGCGCCCCCCTCGCGTTGCCGAGGTCCACCAGCGCCTCCTTCTCGCGCACCTCCACCACGACGCCGCCGTACACGTTCCCCGCCTCCAGGGGCAGGGGGCGCGCCATCCGCCCGACGGCGGCGTCGTCGCCCTCCTCCGGGGGATCGACGTCGCCGGCGTCCACCCGGGAGAGGTCCCAGACCATGAGCTCGCCGGGTCGCGCCGCCGCCTCGAGCCGCTTGCGCCAGGCGGCCGTCGCTGGCGCGAGCCGCGCGTCGTCGAGGTGGCCGAGCGGCCCCCTCCAGCCCTGCCTCCGGTCGACCGCCCGCAGCGCGGCCTTGAGCGCCGACTCCGCGTAGCGCTGGAGCAGGGGGTCCATGGCGATCTCGACCTGGAACCCCTGGGTCTCGACCTCCTCCGCGCCGTACCGCTCGTCGAGCCACTTGCGGACGGCGTCGGCGTACCACGCGCCCGGCGGGTCGGCCTCGGGCGGGGAGGTGACGATGGGGCGCCGCACCTCCGCCGCGGCCTGCGCGGCGGTGATGAAGCGCTCGGCGGCCATCCGCTCGAGGACGTAGCGCTGGCGGTCCTTCGCGCCCGCCGGGTGGCGCACCGGCGACCAGCGCGCCGGAGACTGGATCACGCCCGCCAGCATCGCGGCCTCGCCGAGCGTGACCTCCTTCACCGGCTTCGCGAAGAAGTAGCGGCTCGCCTCCTCGACGCCGTAGCGGCCGTGGCCGAAGTAGATCTGGTTCAGGTACAGGTAGAGGATGTCGTCCTTGCTCAGGTTCTGCTCGAGCCTCGGGGCGAGCACCAGCTCCTTCACCTTGCGCTTCCCCCTCCACTCGCTCTGGAGGAGGAACGTCTTCACGACCTGCTGCGTGATGGTGGAGCCGCCGCAGGCGAGCCGGCCGCGCAGGACGCCGCGCGCCGCGCACTTCGCGATCGCGAGGTAGTTGAGCCCCTGGTGCTGGTAGAAGCTGGCGTCCTCCGCGGCCACCACCGCCTTGCGAAGGACCTCCGGGATCTCCTCGAAGGGGACCACCGTCCGGCGCTCCCGCGCGAAGACGAAGGCCTCGCTGCCGTCGGTGCCGAGCACCCGCGTCGCGACGAGCGGCCGGTAGTCCTTGAGGTTGTCGAAGGCCGGGAGCTCGCGGGTCCACGCCCAGAAGGTGATGGCGAGGGCGAGCGCGACCGAGACGGCGGCGGCGCCACTCCAGGCGAGGGCGCGGCGGATGCGGACGCGGCGGTGCACGGTGGTGGGGTCCTGCCCGGCGGGAGGATCGCCGCCGGTGATGGGTAGGTTCGGAGCCACGTCGAGTGATCGACGATACGCCGGACCTCCCGGCGGGGGAAGGGGAGAGAGAGGGGGCGCTCGGGGGAATACCGAATGGTCGCGGATGTTTCTTTGACCTCCGGTGTCCGCGGCGGGACATATCGATATCGCTCGTGCCGTGCCCCCGCACCTCGCGGCGGGCCGCGCGCGGGAGGGACCATGAGACGCGTCCAGATCTTCACGTTCGGGGTGTTGGGGCTCCTCTGGCTGGCCGGCTGTCCGGTCAAGCCGAAGCACGGTGAATGCCGCAGCAGCGCCGACTGCGCCGCCGAGAGCGGGCTGGGCTCGGTCTGCGTGGAGGGGCGGTGCCAGGAGTGCGGCGCCGACGGCGACTGCAAGGCCGGCTTCGTCTGCCGCTCCTGGAAGTGCCTCCCGAGGCCGGAGTGCGCGGACGACGCAGACTGCCCGGAGGGCAAGGCGTGCGCGTCCGAGCGCTGCGTCGCGAAGACGGCGGCGAAGGCTCGCGAGCGCGAGCGCGAGCGCGAGTGCGCGTCCCACGTGGACTGCGGCGAGGGTCGGCTCTGCGACGCCGAGGGGCGCTGCGTCGACCGGTCCGGCTCCGACGAGTCGGCGTGCGCGGATCCCGGGACCTGGGTGGTCCAGTTCGGCTTCAACGAGGCGGCGCTCATCCCCGACGCGCAGGCGAAGCTCCAGAAGATCGCCGGGTGCCTGAAGCGGTCGCCGGCTGGACGCACGGTGGTGACGGGTCACTGCGACGAGCGCGGGACGACCGAGTACAACCTCGCGCTCGGGAGCCGCCGGGCCCAGGCGGCCCGCAAGTACCTCGTGGACCTGGGCGTCGCGGGGACCCTGGAGACCGTCACGCTCGGGAAGGAGCGGCCGGTCTGCGCCGAGTCCACCGACGCGTGCTGGGCACGAAACCGGCGTGCCGAGATCATGGTGTCGAGATGAGCGCCCGGTCGCTCGCGGCCATCGGGGTCCTCGGCGCGCTCGCCGGCTGCTTCGTCCCCCTCGAGCGCGGGCGGCAGATGGAGCTCCGGCTCGATCGGCTGGAGGCCGACTCGTCCGATGCCTACAAGCGGCTCGAGGATCAGCGGGTGGTCTTCAAGGATCGGATCACCAAGGTCGACGCGAAGCTCGCCGAGGTCCAGAAGAAGCTCGACGAGCTTAACCAGTCCGCGCGCAGGAGCGGCGCCGACCTGTCGGTGGGGCTCGACAAGGTGAAGGAGGAGCTCTCGCGGCTCCGCGGCGACCTAGAGGTCGGGCAGCACAAGCTGACGGAGGTCGAGAAGTCGGTCGACAAGCTGCGCACCGACACCGACGGTAGGCTCGCGGCCCTCAAGGGGGCCGGAGCGCTCGACGAATACGAGGCGCGGCGGCGGATCGCGGCCCTCGAGAAGCCTGACGACAAGGCGGCCGTCGTGGCCCTCGGCGCCAAGGAGGAGGCCGCCGGACAGCGCGGCATCGCCCTCGAGATCTACGAGTATGTCGTCAGGCGCTGGCCCGCCGACCCCGCGGCTGCCGACGCCGGCTACCGCGCTGGCCGGATCCTCCTGGCGCAGAAGCGCTGGCGCGACGCGATCCTGGCCCTCGGTCGCGTGGCGGAGGCTCAGCCGAAGTCCGAGCAGGCCCCCGAAGCGATGGTCGGAGTCGGCGACGCGATGATCGAGCTGGGGATGGTCGAGGATGCGAAGGCGGTCCTGCACCAGGTGCTCGAGAAGTACCCGAAGGCGCCCGCCGCCAAGCGCGCGCGCGAGTCGCTCAACGGGCTCTCCGCGGAAGAGCGGAAGAAGCCGACCAAGCGCTGAGCTGCTCGGTGCCGCGTGTGGCACCAGAATGGGTGCTGTTTGGCCGAACACCCGCGCTCGGGGTGCCTCACCTGGTGTGAGGAAGGCACCCACCTTTGTGCAGGCGCTGCGCAATAGCGCGAATTATGGTGACGGAGACCCGCCACCCCGCTCGAGGGCTGAACGGGTGGTGGAGCCGAGGAGGCGTCACATGGCGCGGGCCCTGATCGGCGAGCTGTTGGTCAAAGATGGCCAGATCGACGCGATGCAGCTCAACAGCGCACTGGCGCACCAGCGCCGGTGGGGCGGCCGCCTCGGCGAGGCGATGGTCCAGCTCGGGTTCCTCTCCGAGGATCGGCTGCTGGCGGCGGTAGGGTCCCAGATCGGAACGGAGTTCGTGGTGATCGGCCAGCGGGAGGTTCCGCCGTTCGTCTTGTCCCTGATGCCTCTGAAGCTGATCCGCTCGCTCCGCGCCTTCCCGCTCGAGGTGGTCAACGAGCACCGGCGAGCGACGCTGGTCGTCGCCTTCGCCGACGCCGGAGATCTTCGAGCCGTCGACGAGATCGCGTTCGCCACCGGGTTGGACGTGAAGGCGGTCCTCGCGGCTAAGGCGGACGTCGATCAGGCGATCTCGCGCCACCTCGGCGGCGTGTCGGGAACCGGCCGCCCCGCCAGCGCTGGTCGGCCGAGGGCCATCGACCTCCCCGCGGACACGAGCCCGCTTTCAGGCCTCACTAAGAAGGGCTTCTTTCACTAGGCGTCGTCGGCCTCCTCTTCGTCGACGGGAAGCGCCTCTCCGGGGGGCCGCCCCTCGTCCTGCAGCGACCACTGGTTGATCCGCTTCATGATGGTGCTCTTCGCGAGCTTCAGCTCGCGAACGACCGCCGCGCGCCGGCCCCGGTTTCGGCGCAGCGAGAGCCGGATCGTCTCCCGCTCGACCTCCTCCATCGTGAGGCCGCGGACGTAGAGCGAGTCCTCGTCGCCGCTGGCGCCGGCGCCACTCCGCGTGTCCTCGAAGACGATCGCCTCCGCCGCGACCGCCTGTCCCTCGCCGCGGAAGAGGAGGGCGCGCTGCACGACGTTGCGGAGCTGCCGGACGTTCCCGGGCCAGTCGTAGTCCTCGAGCCGGCGCAGGGCGTCCTCGGACCAGCGCAGCTGGAGCCCGCGCGGAGCGGACGCCTGGAGGAAGAGGTCGGCGAGCGCGCGCACGTCGCTTCGCCGCGCGCGCAGCGGTGGCACAGTGATGGGCACGACGCAGAGCCGGTAGAAGAGATCCTCGCGGAACTTCCCAGCCCGGACCAGGGCGCGGAGGTCACGGTGGGTCGCGCCGACGATCCGGGCGTCGGTCTGGATCGGGCGCGACGCGCCGACGCGCTTCACCTCCCCCAGCTCCAGCACGCGGAGGAGCTTGGGCTGCAGGTCGAGCGGCAGCTCCCCCACCTCGTCGAGGAAGATGGTCCCACCGTGCGCCTCCTCGAAGGCGCCCTTGCGCAGCCGCTCCGCTCCGGAGAAGGCCCCCTTCTCGTGGCCGAAGAGCTCGCTCTCGATGAGGGTCTCGGCGATCGCCGAGCAGTTGACCGGGATGAATGGCCCCGCGCGCCGCTCGGAGCGCGCGTGGAGCGCGCGGGCGACCAGCTCCTTGCCGACGCCCGTCTCGCCGAGGATCGTGACGGCGGCGCTCGACGGCGCGACGCGCTCCACCAGGTCGAAGACCTGGCGCATCGCCTGGTCGCCGGAGTGCATCCCCTCGAAGGCCGCCGACCGGACCGGCGGGGGCGCGGTGAGCGGCTCCAGGATCAGCTCGGCCTCTCCCACGGTGATCGGGACGCCGAGCGGCAGCTCTGCCCGCTCGACCCGCGCTCCGCCCAGGAACGTCCCGTTGGTCGAGCCGAGATCGACGAGGAGCCAGCGCCCCTCCCGCGCCTCGATCCGGACGTGGCGTGAGGAGACGAAGGGATCGTCGATGACGAGCTCGGCGCTGCCGCGCTTGCCGACAGTCACGCCGTCGAGCGTCAGGGACTCGACGCGCTCCGCCGCGCGCTCGCGGACGCGGATGCGCGCCGCAGGGGGGAGGGGGCCTGCCGGCTCCAGCTCCCGTATCCGGGTCGAGCCGGCGGCGGCGCGCGTCGCGTCGGTGTCGGGGAGCGACGAGGCGCGGAAGAGCGCCCGCCACGCCCCCAGGGCCAGCTCGGCGCCGTCCAGGAGCGGTGCCTCGTGGACGGTCCGTCCGCCGAGCCGGGTCCCGCGCCCCGACCTGTCGAGGAGCAGGAAGGCCTCCCCGCGGCGCTCGACGACGGCGTGGACGCGCGAGAGCGCTGGGTCGGGCAGGGTGACGTCGCACTCGGGCGCGCGACCGATGGCCGTCCGGTCCCCGAGCGCCACGCGGAGGAGCTCCTCCCCGTGGCGGAAGAAGGCGAGCTCAGGCATGATCTGAGCTTACAGTGAATTGCGCGGATGGTGAAGGTGAACCTTCAGCGACCGGCCAGCGCCTCGAAGTCGGGGAGCCCCTCCAGGGTGTCGAACATCCGGTCCGACTGCATCCAGTCCTTCACCTTGGCGGCGTCGATCGCCATCGCGGCGCGGAGCGCCTCCAGCGCCTGGCTCGGCCGCCCCCATAGGGCGTAGAGCGCCGCCGTGTTGTAGTGGAGGAGGATGTCCTCCGCCTTCAGCGCGCGGGCGCGCGCGTAGGCGCGCTCGGACTCCGCGTAGAACCCCTTCTGCGCGTAGCAGATGCCGAGGTCGAGGTGGGCCTCGAAGTTGTCGGGCTCCAGCCGGACGACCTCCTTCAGCTGGGCGATGGCGTCGCGGTAGTCGCCCTCGTCCATCTGCAGCGCGGCGAGCTCATGGCGCGGGTAGGCGTCCTTCGGCGCCAGCTCGATGGCCTTCCGGAGCGCCTCCGCCGCCTCCACGGTCTCGCCTCGATCGGCGAGCGTGAGGCCGAGGTTCAGGTGCGTGTCCGGGTGCTCCGGATCCAGCGCCAGCGAGGCGCGGTACTCGTCCACCGCCATGTCCAGGGCGTGCGTCGCGAGGAAGTTGGCGAGGTTGTAGTGGGCGGTGGGCGCGTCGGGATCGAGCTCGAGGGCGGCGAGGTACTCCGCGAGCGCCTCGCGGTACCGCTTCTTCTCGGCGAAGACCGTCGCGAGGTTGTCGTGCGCGTGTGCGCTCTCCGGGTCCAGGTCGATCGCCTTCCTGAACTCCTTGACCGCCTCGTCGAGCCAGCCGCGATCCGCCAGCTCGATCCCGCGCGCGTTGTGCTGGTCCGATTGGGTGAACTTGTCCTTCTTGTCGCCACTCACGCGCGGCAGTCTACCCCGATCGGTCCCGGGGCGCTCGGCGTCGCCACCTACATCCCCGAGACGATCTTCCAGTTGCCATCGCGCCGGGCGAGCCGCATCCGGTGGAGGTCCTGGTCGCGCCGCGGGACGACGCCCTGCTGCGTCTGGATCCGGTACCAGCCGTCCGACCAGAGCTCGACGACAGCGACGTCCTTGTCGACGGTGATGCTGCGGATCTGGACCTCGACGCGGAGCGACTCGAGCCGGCCGAGGTCGGCGGGGAGCGTCTGCTCCAGCCGCGCGAAGTCCAGGTCGTCCGAGGGATCCGCGGTGCCGCCGTTGTCGAAGTAGTCGGGGGACGCGAGCGCGAGGAGCCCCGCCGCGTCACGCCGCTGCAGCCCGTCGGAGTAGGCCTGCACCACCGCGAGGACGGCCCGGTTGTCCTCCGTGTCGGAGATCTCGGTGCCGGGGATGCGGTGCGCGGCGCAGGCGGCGAGCAGCAGGGCGGCGGGGGCGAGTGAACGTAGGCTCATGGCCGCGAGCGTTAGCGCGGGACCCAGGGCGAGTCAATCGGCGCCCGGCCCCTGCCCCCAGCGGTGCCCGCCCGATATCTGGATCGCCGCCGACTATCGCCGTCGGTGGCTCGGGGCTAACATCCCCAGCGATGCCGGAACACCGCGAACACGGACGGGCCCCGATCGAGCTGAAGGTCGACTACAAGAAGCTCAACAGCTTCTTCGCCGACTTCACGAAGAACATCTCGAAGGGCGGCACGTTCATCAAGACGAAGAAGACGCTGCCGATCGGCACGCGCTTCCTCTTTCGCCTCGCCGTGCCCGCGCGCGGCGAACCCTTCCAGCTGCTCGGCGAGGTGGTCCACGCCGAGACCGCCGGCGAGGAGCCGGGGATGGGCATCCGCTTCGTGTGGGACGACGATCGCGACCGCGCCGAGTTCGAGGCGCTCGTCCAGGGGTTGATGTCCGAGAGCCTCGGGCCCGTCGTCACGCAGGCCCTGCTCCACCGCTAAGGGTAGCGCACGCCCTCGAAGCGGACCGGATCTCCGGCGGCGACGCCGTGGGCCTCGGCCCAGCCGCCGTTTACCTCCAGGACGAAGCGGCTAGGGCCGCCAGAGCGCGGCTCCAGGGATCCGGGCGTCGCGCGGACCACCACGCCGCTCACGCGCCCGTCGTCGCCGATGAAGATCATGTCGAGCGGGAGGAGCGTGTTCTTCATCCAGAACGGGTGCTCCGCAGTCTCCTCGAAGATGAAGAGCATGCCGGCGTCCGCCGCGAGGGTCTCCCGGAACATGAGCCCCCGGGCGCGCTCGGGGTCCGTCCGCGCGATCTCGACCGGCACGACGAAGCGTCCGCCGCGGCGCGGCTCGACGACGACGCGCGCGGACGGGGTGGACGAGGGCGAGGCCGCGTGCGCTCCGGGGCGATCTCCGCAGGCGCACGCGGAGAGCAGCAGGGCGGTGCCGAGCGAGAGCGCGGCGGGCCGTGCGGTCATCCGGGCTCTGCCTAGAGCGGGACGGCGCAGTAGCGCGAGTAGCGCGCGTCGCCGAGGTACCTCTCTGCGACGACAGGGTCGAGCTGATCGATGAAGGCCGGGTCGAGGACCATCTGGCGGCAGACGAGCCCCGTCTCGGACTTGTAGCAGTCCGAGTCGGAGACGCAGGGCTTCGAGCAGTAGCCGCACTGCGAGTTGCCCGCGGCGCACGTCGAGTACTCGCCAGAGGTCGCGGGCGACACGATGCAGACCAAGCTGTCGCACGTCGGGTTTCCGGTCTCCAGGTAGTCGCCGGGGATCGTCGCAGGAGTCGGAGCCGGAACGGTGCTGGTGCCCCATGCGATGTCGCAGCGCGCGCCCACGTCAGGCGGCTGGCAGCCTGCACCGAGCGCGGTAACCGCAACGAAGACCAACAGGGGCACCCTATGGTGGCGCATCACGGTGAGACGGTTAGCACGCGCTAAGGGTGAGGGCAAGGTGAGGATTGGTGCGCGGATAAATGTTTCTCCAAGCTCATACGCTCGGTTGCCCCTCTTCCAGATATTGCCTAGGATGCGTCGGTCCACTTTGGGGGGGTTGGGATGAGGCTGATGAAGCTGCAGAAGACCATCGCCATCCTCCTCGTCGCGATGCCGATGGCTGGCGCAGCGCAGGGGCTCGAGGGGCTCGACCTTTCCGCACCGCGGAAAAAGTCGGAGCCCGCTCAGCTCCCGCCGCCATCGGACTCGGACGAGGAGTTGCCGCCCTTGCCTGCGGCGCCGGCAGTAACGGCTCCCAAGGAGGCCACCCGGGCTCCAGAGGTCAAGAAGGAGGGAGAGCAGGCCGATCTCCTCGCGCTCCCTGAGGGCGACGTCGCCCTCGGCGACCGGGTGAAGGCCGTCCAGCGCAAGGGCTTCATCAAGCGCCACCGGTTCGAGCTCACCCCGATCTTCGCCGCGACGGTGAACGACGCCTTCTATCAGAAGGTAGGCGGCGGGCTCCGCGCCGCCTACAACCTCCAGGACAACTTCGCGATCGCCGCGCGGGGCGTCGTCTTCGACTTCGAAGGGCTCGGGCTGAAGCTCCATCCCATCCGGACCGACAACGTCCGCGAGGGTAAGGTCGCCTTCCAGAGCCAGCTGCTCAGCTCCCAGATCTTCAAGCTGGCGATGGTGGACGGCATCTGGTCCCCGGTGTACGGCAAGGCCGCCTGGCTCAACCGGAGCATCGTCCACTTCGACCTCTACCTGACGGCGGGCTTCGGTGCCGTCTGGAGCGCCACGAGCTACGACAGCCCCGGGAAGAAGGGGCAGGGGCCGCACATCGCCGCCGACGTCGGCGCGGGGGTGCGCTTCTATCCTCTAGAGTGGCTGGCGTTCGAGGCGGGGATGATGATGACCATGTACCCGGACCAGCCGATGGAGACGGTGCCTGGGACGCTGCAGAAGGTCCTGACGGCCAACCTCGGGGTCTCCTTCTTCCTTCCGACGCGCTTCGAGTACTTCTACCCATGACCCTCCACCGAAATGCCATTGGCGCGCTCGCGCTCGCAGCGGTGGCCGCCGTTGCCGTCCCGCGCCCCGCCGCCGCCAGCAAGGCCGACGCCTTCGAGGGGAAGATCCAGCCGATCTCGGGGCAGCTCTACCGCAAGGCGGGGCGCCTGGAGGCGACGGTCGGTGGCGACCTCTCGCTCAACGACGCCTTCTTCCGGAAGCAGTTCGGCGACCTGAAGCTCGGCTATCACTTCACCGAGTGGGCGGCGGTGTCGCTGCACGGCGCGATGGGATCTTCATCCCCGACCAAGTCCACCACGGTCTGCCCCACGGGCGGGGGCTGTCACAGCGCCTCCGACGCGGAGCTCAACCAGGTGCCCGGTCGCATCCGCTCCATGTACGGGCTCGAGCTCGCCTTCTCGCCGGTCTACGGGAAGCTCAACACCTTCTCGGAGAAGGTTGGTCACATCGACCTCTCGCTCCTCGTCGGGATCGACGCCATCATCCACGACGAGGTCCTCTCCTCCTCCGACGCCGCCCTCTTCGCCGCGAAGGGTATGGACCCGGCGCAGAAGACCGCCGTGGGCGGACACCTGGGGCTGGGGTTCCGGCTCTTCCTGTCGGAGGCGTTCGCCGTCCGCTTCGACCTCAAGGATTACGTGTACGGCGTGACGGTTCCGAACGGTGCGGCCGGCTTGAAGAGCAAAGACATCCAGAACCAGATATTCGCGGAGCTCGGCGTGTCGGTCTTCTTCCCCTTCACCAACCGGAGGCAGCCGTGACCCTCGGACGGAAGGGACGCCTCATCGTCGCCACGCTGGTCGCCTCAGCGCTCCTCCCCGCGCCGGCGCTGGGCCAGCTCGGGCTCGACTTCAGCGCGCCCAAGAAGAAGGACGACAAGAAGCAGCAGAACGGCGCGCCGACGGTGATCGCGCCGCTCGAGATCGGTAAGAAGGGGAAGCCGCCGGCCAAGGGCGTCGGCAAGGAGCGGCTCGAGGCCGCGAAGAAGATCATCGACGAGGGCGCGCTCGAGACCGGCGCGCTCGCGCTCTCGGAGATCCTCCGCGACGGGAAGCTGACGGACGCGCACGACGACGCCCGGTACCTGCTGGCCAAGACGCTCGCGCGGCTCGGCCTCCACCACTCCGCCCTCTCGCGGTTCGACGCGATCCTCGCGAAGGGCGTCCAGGGGACCAAGTACTTCCACACGTCGCTCGAGTACATCTTCACCATCGGCAAGAAGCTCAAGAACGAGCAGCCGGTCGTGAACCGCGTCGCGGCCTATTCGACGGCCGGCTTCCCGCCCGCCTACCAGGACCGGTTCCACTTCCTGCTCTCCAAGTACGAGTACGAGCGCGCCCGCGCGCTCGCCGAGGCGGGTCAGGGTGCCGACGCACGCGCGGCGTTCGGCGAGGCCCGCCGGCTCGCGTCGCTCGTGCGGCCGCAGGCCGTGTCGGACACGCCGGCCTCCGGCGCGAAGGAGCTGGGGGTGAAGGTCCAGGAGGAGCGTCCGGGGGACGACTTCGCCCGCGCGCGCTTCGTCGAGGGGCTCGTCCAGTACGCGCTCGGCGAGCAGGCGAAGGCCGTCGAAGCCTTCAAGGACGTGGTCCGGCTCACCAACCCGAAGCGGGCGGCCGACGCGGATCCGCTGCTGCGCGAGTCGGCGTTCCTTCAGTTGGCGCGCATCCACTACGAGAACCGCCAGAACCGCTACGCGATCTTCTATTACGGGAAGATGCCCTGGGGCGGGGAGAACTGGCTCGAGGGGCTCTGGGAGGCGAGCTACGCGCACTACCGGATCGCCGACTACGAGAAGACGCTGGGGAACCTCCTGACCCTCCAGTCCCCGTACTTCCGGGACGAGTACTTCCCGGAGTCCTGGGTCCTCAAGGCGATCGTCTACTACGAGAACTGCCGCTACCCGGAGGCGCGCAAGATCCTCCAGGACTTCGACTCGATCTACACGCCCGTCTTCAACGAGCTGGAGTCCTTCACTGGCTCCCAGAAGAAGCCCGAGGCCTACTTCGACCTCATCGACGCGGCGCAGAAGAGCACCGCGAACGACGCCCGCTCGGGCACGATGCGCAAGATCATGCGGCTCGCCTTCACCGACATGAACATCAAGCGGCTGGTGGAGACGATCGGCGAGATCGAGCACGAGATGGACGTCGGGATCGGTGAGCGCCGTCCCGACTTCCGCCAGTCTGCCCTCGCCAAGGAGCTCGGCGAGGCGCTGACCGCCGAGCGCGATCAGCTGATCCAGGAGGCAGGCGCACGGGCGCGGCAGAAGCTCGAGTACGAGCTCGATCAGCTGCGCACCATGCTCGCGCAAGCGCTCCGGATCCAGATCGAGGTCTCCCGCAAGGAGCGGGAGGCGCTGGAGGGCTCGCTCGCTGCCGGCGGCCAGGTCGAGGTGGTGCGCGATCTCCAGTTCTCCTACGCGGTGTCCGACGAGCACCTGTTCTGGCCCTACGAGGGCGAGTTCTGGCGCGACGAGCTCGGCACCTACACCTACACGCTGACCAAGGGCTGCGCCGGTCGCGCCACGCGCGCTGACGCAGACCGTTAGCCATCGGAGAGATCCCGTTGATGACGACACGTGCCCTCCTCGCCGGCGTCCTCGCCGTCGCGATCGCTGCGGGCCCGTCCGCTCGCGCCGCCCAGCCCCGCTCCGCCCCTCGCGAAGCGGACCTGGGCGAGAAGCGCTCGGTCGCGCCTGACGCTGCGCTCGGCGGCAGCCTCACCGCCCCAAAGCCTGCGGCGAAGACCGCCGGCGGCCCTACGCTCGACTTCGAGGCCTTCCGCAAGAAGGTCGATCTCGAGGTCTCCGAGAAGCGGCGCGAAGAGATCGCGTCGATGCAGAAGCTGATCAAGATCGGCGGCAGCTCGGCCGAGACGCCGGGCTGGTACTTCCGGCTCGCGGAGCTGCTCTGGGAGGAGTCGAAGTTCTTCTTCTTCCAGGCCAACCGGCGCGACGACACGCTGCTCGAGCTCGGCAAGAACGCGGATCCCCGCGAGGTGGCCCGGCTGCAGGGCGAGAAGGCGGACCTCGAGAGGCAGTCGAAGAAGCTGCAGGATCAGGCGGTGGCGCTCTACCGGGCCATCGTCGCCAAGTATCCCAAGTACAGCCGCATGGACGAGGTCCTCTTCTTCCTGGGGGAGACCCTCATGAAGCGGGACCGCGACAGCGTCGACGGGCTCAAGGCCTACCGCGCCCTCATCAAGAACTACCCGCAGTCGCACTTCGTGCCCGACGCGTGGATGGCCTTCGGAGAGCACTACTTCGAGCTCGCGAACAAGGCGGATCGGTTCGGGAACCTCAAGAAGGCGCTGGAGTCCTACCGCAACGCCACCGCTGACAAGACGAGCAACATCTACGGCTTCGCGATGTACAAGCAGGGGTGGGTTCACTACAACCTCGGCGAGTGGCAGGAGGCGCTGGATCTCTTCCGCGCCGTGATCCTCCTCGGAGATCAGTCCGGCTCCGGCGTCCCGAAGGACCGCAAGCTGGCGCTGGTGAAGGAGGCCCGCAAGGACTACGTCCGCACCTACAGCCACGTCGGGACCGCCGAGGCCGCGGTCGACGACTTCCGCCGGATCGGCGGCGAGGGCGGCTGGTACGACATGCTGAAGTCGCTCGGCGCGACCTATGACGCTGACGGCAAGGACCGCGACGCGATCGTCACCTTCGCGAGGCTCATCCGCGAGAAGCCGCTCTCGCCGGAGGCGCCGGCCTTCCAGGCGCGCGTCATCGTGATCGCGGGGCGGCTGGGGAAGAAGGAGGCCGCGGTCGAGCAGGCCCACGTCTTCGTCAAGATGCTGAAGGAGATCGAGGCGGCGGTCGGCAAGGACGAGAAGGGGCAGGCGCAGCTCGCCGCCGCCAAGAAGGACGCCGAGAACACGCTCCGCAGCCTCGCGGTCAGCTACCACAACGAGTGGAAGAAGACGCGTGACGAGCCAGTGGCTGGCTGGGCGGCGTCGGTCTACGACGACTACCTCGAGATCTTCCCGAGGTCCTCGTATGCCTACGAGATGCGCTTCTTCCATGGCGAGCTGCTCTACGCCCTCGGCGACTACGAGAAGGCTGGCGCCGAGTACGAGAAGGTGGCGTTCGCGGACGCGGCGGTCGTGGACAAGAAGGGCAAGCCCGGGAAGTACTTCCAGGACGCGATCGAGAACACCATCTTCGCCTACGACGAGGTGGCCAAGAAGTTCGACGCGAAGGACAAGAAGCAGACGAGCGACCCGAAGAAGCGGACGCAGATCCCGCCGGAGCGCGAGCGGCTCCTGAAGGCCTGCCAGCGCTACCTGCACTACCTGCCGCAGGGACAGAAGTGGGTCGAGATGGCCTACAAGGCGGCGAACATCTACTACCGCCACAACTACTTCGCCGAGGCGACGGACCTCTACACGCGGATCGCCCTCGATCACCCGAAGCACGATCTGGCCGAGTACTCGACCAACCTCGTGCTCGACGCCTACAACCTGCTCGGCGACTGGAAGAACCTCAACGGCTGGGCGAAGCGTTTCTACGCGAACCGCGAGCTCGTGGATTCCCACGGCGGGCTCAAGGAAGTGCTCGCCAAGCTGATCGAGGAGAGCTCCTTCAAGGTCATCGAGATCGACGAGAAGGCCGGCGACTACGAGAAGGCCGCGGAAGAGTACCTCTCGTTCGCGCGCGACTGGCCGGCGTCGCGCCTCGCCGCGACGGCGGTCTACAACGCCTCGGCCGACTGGGTCCGGGCGCAGCGGATCGACAAGGCGATGGAGGTGCGCGAGCAGCTCCTGCAGCGCTATCCGGCGGACGTGCTGGCGCCGAAGTGCATCTTCGACAACGCCGAGGCCTACGAGACGATCGCCGACTTCACCAAGGCCGCCGACTACTACGAGCGCTACTTCGGCGAGTGGCGGCGCTCCAAGGGCGGCGCAGGCGCCGAGAAGCGCGTGGCCGCGCAGCCGAAGGCGAGGGGCAGGGGCAAGGGGAAGGTCAAGGCGGAGGCGCCGCCGCCTGCCGCGCCGGCCGGGGTCTACGAGGAGAAGAAGGCCAACGACGCCATCATCAACGCCGCGGTGTTCCGCGCGGGGCTGAGGGACTGGGCGCGCGCCGAGGCGGCGAGCCTCGCGTACCTCGCTGCCTGGCCTGACGGCGCCGACGCCTCCCGGCTCTTCCTCGGGCTGGCCGACGTCTACGCTCGCCAGAACCTCGTGTCGAAGGAGCTGAAGCAGCTGGAGGAGTACCAGCGGAAATACGCCAAGGACCCCGACGAGTGGCTCGCGATCCAGAACAGGATCGCGCTGCTCCTCCAGAAGGCTGGCAACACGCGCGACGCCCGCCATGCCTACGAGGTGGCGCGCGACTACTACAAGCCGCGGAAGGACAAGGTGAAGGATCGCGGCCTCGCGCCCGTCGCGCAGGCGCTCTACCTCGACCTCGAGCCGACCTTCGTCGAGTACGACCGGGTCAACTTCATCGTCGCCCCCAAGCTCCTCAAGCGCCAGCTGGAGGTGAAGGGCGAGAAGCTGAAGAAGCTCCAGGAGGCGTACACCGCCATCGTGAACCTGAAGCAGGCCGAGCCGGCCGTCTGCGCGCTCTACCGGATCGGGATGCTGTACCGGCGTTTCTCCGAGACTTTCGCCTCGACGCCTGTCCCGAAGGAAATCCGCGGGAACGCCGAGTACCTGGAGGAGTACAAGGCGCAGGTCGCCACGGTCACCGAGCCTCTCGAGCAGAAGGCCGTCGAAGGGCTCGAGCTCGCGATGACCAAGTCGCGTGAGCTCGGCGTCCGGAACGACTGCGCCCGCGCGGCGACCGACCTGCTCTTCAAGGTGAAGCCGGAGAAGTACGGCCCGACCCCCGAGGCGTTCCCCACACCGGCCGAGCCGCCTGTCACCGGAGGTGCGGTGAAGGGGTATGGCTTCGTCATCGCGGTCCAGCCCGTGCCCGCGCCGCGTCCGGCCCGAGCAGGGCGCGGGGTGGAGTTGCCCGTCCTCAAGGCAAACACCACCGAGCGGGGAGGGGGGGCACGGCGCCGTGAAGACGCCCCGGGCTCCACAGACAAGTCCGAAACCATTCCGGTCCGCCGCTCCCGCAGGGGCGCCGACGACGAGGACCTCCTGCCGTGACGATGACCCCGATCAAGCGCGCCTCGCCGGCGCTCCTACTCCTCGCAGCCGCCTGCGCCGCCGCGACCCCGGTCCCTGAGAGCCGGGCGCGCGAGCCCGGCGAGGAACGTCCCTCGTCCTCCCAGAGGGCGGAGGGGCAGCGCGGTGGAAGCGGCAGGGCTGGTGCCAAGGCCGACGACGCCGCGTCGTCTCCTGCCGACGCGATGCCCCCGAAGGCGCAGCGGCTCTTCAACGAGGCGCTCAAGGCGCTCGAGGACCAGAAGTCCCTGAAGGTCCCCACCGACTGGCCGCTGATGGAGCGGAAGTGGCGCGCCGTCCTGGACGCCGCCGACGTCGCCGAGGCCCGCTTCAACCTGGGCGTCGCCCTGGACAACCAGGGGAACGCGGCCGGCGCGAAGGCGGAGTACGAGCGCGCCCTCGCGGCCAAGCCGACCCTCCGGCAGGCCAAGGTGAACCTGGGCGTGCTGGCGGAGCGCGGCGGGGACGTCCGCGCCGCGTCGGCCGTCTACGGCGAGGTCCTCCGCGACTTCCCCGAGGACGCCATGGCGCGGGAGCGGCTCGCCGCCCTCTATCTGGCGAGCGGACAGGTCGACGATGCGTGGCGGCTCGCGCGCGAGGCGCTGCTCCGGGATCCCCGCTCGCCGGGCGCCTACAAGACGATGATCCGCATCGCGATCCAGCGGAAGGACTTCGACGTCGCGAAGCTCATCGCGCTCCGTGCGCAGAAACTGGACGAGCGGGACGCCGAGATCTCGCTGCTGCTCGGTGACGTGCTGAACCGTCAGGGTGACGAGGCGGCCGCGGCCGCGCAGTGGAAGAAGACGCTGGAGCTAGCCCCGGGAAACCTGACTGCGCAATACGCGCTCCTCGACCAGGCCGTCCGCAAGGAGGCGTGGCCGCTGGTGGCGGAGCACGCCGCGGCCATCCTCGCCGTGGATCCGAAGGCCGCCGCGGTGGTGCTCCTTCGCGGCATCGCGCTCCGCCACATGGAGAAGCCCGAGGACGCGCTCGCGGCGTACGAGAAGGCGGAGAAGCTCTCGAGCGGCGCCCTGCCCGAGGTCTACCTCGCGCGCGGGGTGCTCCTGATGCGGGACAAGAGCGAGTGCGCGCCCGCGCTCGAGCAGTTCGCCCGCTACACGAAGGCGGCGGGGCCCGTCCTCCCCAAGGGCTCCCCGGTCCCCTCCCTTCAGCGGGAGTGCGACGAGTTGCTCGCCGCCAACAAGGCCGCGGCAGAGGCCGCGCGTCAGATGCAGCTCGAGGCGCAGAAGGCAGCGGCGGCTGCAGCGGAGAAGGCCGCAGCGGAGAAGGCCGCAGCGGAGAAGGCGGCGGCTGAGAAGGCCGCAGCTGATAAGGCCGCAGCTGAGAAGAAGGCGACCGAGGCGGGAGCTCCAGCGCCTGCGGCATCGACGGACCAGGCGGCACCGGCAGCACCTCCGCCGAAAAAGAGGACTCGATCCACCAAGGGCAGATAGCGGAATGCTGCAGGCGCCCCGTATGCGGTGGTAGAGTCAACGTCCGTACCGTGAGGGACAAGCAATGCGTGAGCTCGTCGTCGCCAGCCTCCTCCTCGTCCTGCTCGCTCCGGCGGCCGCCTACGCGGCCGACGCGGCGCCGAAGGTCGAGTACGAGAAGAAGACGGTCATCAACTTCGAGGACGAGACCCTTGAAGGCGACCTGAAGCGCCCCGACGGCGAGTACGTCGAGGCTCGCAAGAAGGTCGATCACTCAAACCTCATCAAGGTCCGCGAGGAGTGGCGCGACAAGGTGATGCAGGCGTCCGGAGATCTATAGATGTCCACGCCCATCGTCGTCAGGGTCTTCCGCGGGGAAGACCTGCTCCGGACCGAGCAGTTCAGCCGCGAGATCGTCAAGATCGGTCGGATGGCGTCGGCCCACCTCGTCCTGGACGAGGATGGGATCGCGCGCATCCACGCCGTCATCGAGGTGGCGCCGAGCGGCGCGCTGTCGATCATCGACATGGGGAGCGCAGGCGGCACCCAGGTGAACGGCAAGAAGGTGAGCCGCTCGACGCTCAAGTTCGGAGACGTCGTCACGGTCGGCCCGCTGCGGCTCGTCGTCGACGCTGCTGAAGAGGCGCCCGCGGAGGCCGCAGCTCCGGCAGCTGCCCCTGCGCGCCAGGCTCCAGCCGCATCCTCCACCCGCGCTACCGTAGTCATGTCCGT
>JBAVTL010000257.1:0-2306 GCA_049696175.1 Anaeromyxobacteraceae bacterium | reverse complement strand
CCCTCGCGCTGCCGGTCGTGCACCGGGGCGACGAGCCCCCGCCGGCGGCGGCGCCTCCGAACCTGACCGTAGAACCTCCTCCGGACCTGACGGTGCCACCGCCGCCACCGCTCCAGGAGCTGCTGCTCGCGCAGCCGCCAGCCCGCGATGTCGCGCTCGAGGCCTCGGCGGAGCGGCGCCGCGCCCTGCTCACCGCCCATCAGGCGGCCGGGATCGCTGCCTGGGCGCTCATGGGAGCCACGGTGGTGGTGGGACAGCTCGACTACAACGATCTCTACGGCGGCGGCGGCGGCACCCAGCGGTACCAGAGCTCGCACCGGACGCTCGTCGCCGCCTCGACCGCGACCTTCGCGTTCACGGGGATCCTCGCGCTGGCGGCGCCGGGACCGGGCCCGGGGCAGCGTCGCGCCGGCACGTCCACCGTCCACAAGAGCGCCATGGCGATCACCACGCTCGGGATCCTGAGCGAGATCGTGCTCGGACTCTGGACGGCCCGCGCGCCGGGCAACGTCGATCAGCCTCGGCTCGCCCGAGCGCACCAGGCGCTGGGCTACGCCACCTTCGGCGCGATGACGGTCGGCGCAGTCACGCTCGTCTTCTGAGCTGGCGCGCCGCGGGTTGCCCGCGGCGCCGTCACGCTCCAAGATGCGCGACGTGATCGACGTCCGCGGGCTGGAGAAGCACTTCAAGGTCCACAAGCGCGAGCCGGGGCTGGCCTCGGCCATCCGCTCGCTCGTGCGGCGCCGCTACGAGCCTGTGCGCGCGGTGGACGGCCTCTCGTTCAAGGTCGCCGAGGGGGAGCGGGTCGGCTTCCTCGGACCGAACGGCGCCGGCAAGACGACGACGCTCAAGATCCTCGCCGGGCTGCTCCACCCGACGTCGGGGGAGGTGACCGTCGCCGGCCACCTGCCGCGCCGGCGCGAGGCGGGCTTCCTGAAGCAGATCACGCTCGTGATGGGGCAGAAGCAGCAGCTCCTCTGGGACCTGCCCCCCTCCGAGACCTTCCTGCTCAACCGCGCGGTCTATGGCGTCCCCCGGCGGCAGTTCGAGGAGACGCTGCGTGAGCTCGTCGAGCTGCTGGAGCTCGGCGACCTGGTCGGCAAGCCGACGCGCCAGCTCTCGCTCGGCGAGCGGATGAAGTGCGAGCTGGCCGCCGCGCTCCTGCACCGCCCGAAGGTCCTCTTCCTCGACGAGCCGACCATCGGGCTCGACGTCTCGATGCAGGCGACCGTCCGGCAGTTCGTGAGGGCCTACAACGAGAGGTTCGGCGCGACGGTGCTCCTCACGAGCCACTACATGGAGGACGTGGTCCAGCTCTGCCCGCGCGTCATCGTCATCGACCGCGGACGGCTCATCTACGACGGCGACCTCAGGGCGCTCTCCCACCGCATCCGCCCCGACAAGCGGATCCGGGTGCGGGTGGCGAACGGCGGCGGCGGCGACCTCGGCCGCTTCGGCGCCGTGGTCGCGCGCGACGACGGCACGGTCACCTTCCAGGTGCCCGCGGGCGAGGTGTCGCCGGCGGTGGCACGGATCCTCGGCGAGCTGACGGTGACCGACCTGACCGTGGAGGACCCGCCGCTCGAGGAGGTCATGTCCGAGCTGTTCCGCTCGGCGCGGGTGGAGCGCGGGGAGTAGCCGCGGAGCCCGCCGGGCGGGCGAGGGTCAGATGTACTGGCCGGAGTCCACGCGGATCACCTCGCCGGTGATCATGCGCGCCTCGTCGGAGAGCAGGAACGCAACCGCCGCCGCGATGTCGTCCACCTCGGGGAGGCGCTTCAGGAGCGACTCGTCGAGCGCACGCTGCCGGTGCTCGGCCGCGAGGGCCAGGGTCATCTCCGTCAGCACCATGCCGGGGGCCACCGCGTTCACCGTGATCCCCTTCGGCCCCAGCTCGCGGGCGGCGGTCTTCGTGAGCCCGATGAGCCCCGCCTTCGAGGAGGCGTAGTTCGCCTGGCCGAACTTGCCGCGCAGCCCGTTGATCGACACCACGTTCACCACGCGCCCGTAGCCCGCGCTCACCATCCCGGGCGCGACCGCGCGCAGGACGCGGAACGCGCCCGAGAGGTTCACGCCGATGACCGAGTCCCACTCGTCGTCGCTCATCTTGAGGAGGCTGCGGTCGCGGGTGATCCCCGCGTTGTTGACGAGGAGGACGGGCGGGCGCGGGAGCCCGGCGAGCGCCTTCGCGACGGACGCGGAGTCGGTGATCTCGGCGGCGTGGAACGTGACGCCGTCCGCGGGCGGCGCCGCCTCGCGGTCGAGGACGTGGACCTCGGCGCCCTGGCGCGCCAGCAGCGCCGCGA
>JBAVTL010000256.1:0-7652 GCA_049696175.1 Anaeromyxobacteraceae bacterium | reverse complement strand
CGGCTGGCTGCCGTCATCCCCGACCCCTCGGCTCCTCCCCGGCCGCGCTCCTTCTGGGCCCGGGCCTTCGAGTGGCTGACCGGCGGCTCACTCGGCGACGACCGGGCGGAGGCGCTCGAGCGCCCCTTCGGCGTCGCCGTGGCGCCCGACGACACGCTCCTCGTCGCCGATCCCGACGCGGGCGCTCTCTTCCGGCTCCAGGCGAGCGGCGAGCTCCAGCGGCTTCGGTGCTCCACGTCCGAGTGGTCCGCACCGATGGCCGTCGCGATGGGCCCGGATGGCGCGATCTACGTGGCCGACGCCGGGCTCGCGGCCATCGTCAAGGTCGTCGGCGGCGCGTGCACGATCCTCGGGCGCGACGCCTTCGAGCGTCCCACCGGCGTCGCCGTGGCCGGCGACCGCATCTTCGTCGCAGATCCCCCCCGCCACCAGGTGGTCGCGCTCTCGCTCGACGGCGCCGTCCTGTCGCGGTGGGGCACCCAGGGGTCCGGGGCCGGCCAGTTCGCGTTCCCCTCCGCGATCGCCCTTGCGCCCGACGGCACGCTCCTCGTCACCGACGCGCTCAACTTCCGCGTCGCCCGGATCGACCGCGAGGGAAAGTGGATCGGCGCATTCGGCACGCCGGGCGACGTGGGCGGGCAGTTCTCCCGGCCCAAGGGGATCGCCAGCGCCGAGGACGGCTCCATCTTCGTCAGCGACGCGCAGCGCGACACCCTCCTCGTC
Organism: Anaeromyxobacteraceae bacterium; assembly: GCA_049696175.1. Taxonomy (GTDB): domain Bacteria; phylum Myxococcota; class Myxococcia; order Myxococcales; family Anaeromyxobacteraceae; genus DATIVK01. The sequence continues at coordinate 6,929 of JBAVTL010000256.1, read as the reverse complement.
TTCTCGGCCGACGGCCAGTTCCAGTTCACGATCGGCGCGCCGGGCGAGGGACCTGGGCAGTTCGCCCTGCCGTCGGGGCTCGCGATCGCCAGGAACCGGCTCTTCGTGGCCGACAGCCAGAATCGCCGCATCCAGGTCTTCGAATTGCCCGGAGGTTCCCCGTGAAGAAGGTCCTGCTCCTGACTTTCGCCGCCGCTTTCGCCGCCGCCGCCCAGGCCGCCGGCTCGGTCGCCGGCTCACGCCACGACCTCTCGGCGAGCGGTCCCGGCCCGTTCCGCGCCGTCTCCGAGCGCAGCCCCTGCGTCTTCTGCCACACGTCTCACGGATCCGGACCGGGGCTCACGGGCCGGCCCGATCCAGCCGACGTCCACCGCGGCTACGAGAGCAGCACCGCGCGCACGCCTGCGAGGGCGCCCACGGGGGCGAGCCGGATCTGCCTCTCCTGTCACGACGGCACCATCGCCGTGGGGCAGACGCGATCCGGCCGGATCCAGATGGTGGGGGGCGCCGGCGCGATTCCCGCGGGCCACCGGGCCAACCTCGGCACCGACCTTCGGGGGAGCCACCCGGTCTCCATCCGGCCAAACGTGGCTGCGGGGACGCACACGCCGTCGCCACAGAGCGGCGTCCACTACGACGCGTCCGGCGAGCTGCAGTGCACGTCGTGCCACGACCCCCACTCGGAGAACGGCGGGGATCCCGTCGTCGGGAAGTTCCTCGTCGCGCGAAGCGCCAACTCGGGCCTCTGCCTCTCGTGCCACGACCCCCTCTCCACCGCGGCGAGCGGCTCGAGCCACACGCTCGCCACCGCGCCGATGCCCGCCTCGCTCTCGCACGAAGGCGCCCGCACGATGGCGGAGGCTGGCTGCTCCGCCTGCCACCCCTCTCACGCCGCCGACCCGGGCGGCCGCCTCCTCCGCCCCGGGAGGTCGGACGACGACACCTGCCTCACCTGCCACGCGGCCACCGGCGCCAGCAAGGCGCTCGGCGCCGACCTCTCGCGTCCGTGGTCCCATGCGTCGAGCGGCCGTGGCAACCACGACGCGGCGGAGCGCTCCGCCGGAGAGAGCGGCGGGAAGAGCGGAGGGATCGCGCGCGCCAGGCGCCACGTGACCTGCGTCGACTGCCACGACCCCCACAGGGCGAACCCCCGCCCAGCCCAGCCGCCCGCGGCGAGCGGCCTCCTCGCCGGGGCGTGGGGAGTCGACCTGAACGGCAGGCAGATCGACCCGGCGCGCTTCGAGTACGAGGTCTGCCTGAAGTGTCACGGCGACACGGCGCCGATCGCCACGCTGACGAACGACGGCGTTCGCCGGGCCGTGCAGGACGCGAACCTGCGCCTGGTCTTCTCGCCCTCCTCCCCCTCGTTCCACCCGGTGGCGGCGCCCGGGCGCAACTCGCTGGTCCCCGGCCTCAAGCCTCCCTACACGACCGCGTCGATGATCTACTGCACCGACTGCCACGCGTCGGACCAGTCGCCCGCCGCGGGCGGAGCGGGCGCCCGCGGACCACACGGCTCGATCTACCCTCACCTCCTCGAGCGGAACTACTCCACCAACGACCCCACCCCAGAGACCCCTTCGGCGTACGCCCTCTGCTACAAGTGCCACGATCGCGAGACCCTGCTCTCGGAGAGCCCGTCGCCGATCGACGGGACGGGCTTCCCGGGACATCGCTCCCACGTCGCGGGCCAGAGCGCCTCCTGCGCGACCTGTCACGACGGCCACGGCGTGTCGATGGACGCCGGGAGCGCCCGCGAGAACGCCCACCTCATCTCCTTCAACACCGCCGCGGTCTCCGCCAACTCGGCGGGACGCGCGGTCTACACCTCGACGAGCCCGCGACACGGAAGCTGCAACCTGACCTGCCACGGCGTCCCGCACGACGGCGGCGCAGCCTTCAGCTATTGACCTCCGCCCCGTGGCTTGTCCACGAGACGGCCGTACCCTATCGTCGCGCCCACCTGGCGCCCGCGCCATCCGATCGGCGCCACGCAGAGGAGTCACAATGATGCCAGAGAACGTCACGCACCCCTTTCACCCCACGACGCGGAGCGCCGCCCTCGCGCTGGTCGCCCTCCTGGGCGCCGGTTGCGCCACCGTGGCGCCGGCAAAGTCCGAGTTCGTCTGGCCGGCGCCTCCCGAGATCGCCCGCATCCGGCACGTCCGTGCCTTCAGCACCGCGGACGAGCTGGCGCCCTCGACGTGGAGGAAGATCGTCAATGCGCTCGTCCCCATGAGCCCGCGCGCGCAGCTGCGCACCCCCAACGGCATGGCCCTCTCCCCCGACGAGAGGTACCTCTACGTCGCCAACCCGGGCGCGCGCACCCTGGTGCGCGTCGACCTGACGAAGGGGGACATGAAGGTCATCGGCGACGCCCCCCCCGCGAACATCGCGAGGCCGTTCGGCGTCGGCGTGGACGCCGAGGGAAACGTCTACGTCTCCGATCAGCCGATGGGCGAGATCCTGGTCTTCGACCGCGACGGCAAGTTCCTCCGCCGGTTCGGCAAGACCCTGCTCGAGGAGCCCATCTCGCTCGCCGTGGACCGCAAGCGCCAGGTCCTCTACGTGCTGAACGGCGTCACGTCGCGAAAGACGGAGCACCGGGTAGAGGTGTTCTCGCTCAAGGGCGAGCACGTCCGCACCATGGGGCGGCGCGGCGCCGAGAATGGCCAGTTCAACTTCGCGTCCCACCTCGCCGTGGCGTCCGATGGCCGGCTCTTCGTGGCGGACATGCTCAACTTCCGCGTCCAGGTCTTCGACCCCGAGGGGCAGTTCGTGACCTCGTTCGGCCAGGTCGGCGCCGGCGGGCCGGGCTACTTCGACAAGGTCAAGGGGGTCTCCTTCGACACCTTCGGGAACATCTACGTCGCGGACACGCTCCACGGCGTCCAGATCTTCAACCCCTCCTTCCAGCCGCTCATGATCTTCGGCGAGACGTTCGTCCAGATGCCCACCGGGCTCGTGATCGACTCCCGGAACCACATCTACGTGAGCGATCCCTCGACCGGGATGGTCCACGAGTTCGTCCTCATCAACACCTCCGCGCAGGACAGCTTCGCCGCCCCCAGCGAGCCAGCGAAGGCCGCTCCGGCGGCGCCCGCTTCGCCTGCGCCCGCACCAAGCCCCACCGATGCCCCAGCGAAATCTCCTAGCGATGGGTGATTTACCCCAGCCCACCGATGCCAAGGCCAAGTGATTTCAAGCCTTTAGGAGTCTAACGGTGGGCACGCGTCATGCACTAGAGAACCGCGCTCGCCACGTTTGGCGGGCCAACCACCAAAGGGACAACCGATGAAGAAGATTCTCGTTGCCTTCGCTCTCGCTGCGGTCGCCACGTCGGCGTCCGCCGTGATCTCCGGCGGCTCGCACGACCTGACCGTCGCGTACGGCACGGCGCTCCCCGCCTGCCAGTACTGCCACACGCCTCACCTCTGGGTCGCCTCGAACGTCGTCGGCGGTCCGCTCTGGAACCGCAACGCCGCTGCCACCACGATCTACTCTGCCTACACGCGCCCCGGCTTCGTCACCACGGTGGCCCTCGGCGCCGCTACCCGCACCTGCCTCTCCTGCCACGACGGCAACGCGTTCGGCGCCGTCAACAACGGCACGATGCCCGGCACGTCCGCGGCGGACACGATCGCCACGATCAGCACCGGCGGCGCGTACGCCAACGTCGGCACCAACCTCACGGATGACCACCCGGTCGGCGTGGTCTACACCGTTGGCACGCAGTACGCGGACGTCTCCGCCAACACCAACGTCAAGCTCTACGCTGGCCAGGTCGAGTGCGGCAGCTGCCACGAGCCGCACAGCCTGTCCGACGGCGCCCGCGGCGGCACGTTCTTCGCTCGCTGGGGCGCGGTCGACCTCTGCGCGCAGTGCCACCTGAAGTAAGCGGCACTTCAGCATGATGTGAGGCGGGGGTCGGGTTTCCGACCCCCGCTTCTTTTTTGGGATTTGCGCGGCACGGGAGCGCCAGCGACGAGACCGCGCACCGCGCGGGTCGCAGGCAGGCTGGCTCGACGGCGATGAGCGCCCCGCGGCGACCTCGCCCGCGATGACACCGCCACCGCTTCCCCTCACCCCCCACGGCTCGCAGATGGCGCAGATGCTCCGGCTGCCCGCGTCCGGCTGGATGACCTGGTTGTTCCACGGCGATGGCTCCGTCGCGGCACCAAGGCACGGCCAGCCTCGCTCCGGAAAAGCAGCCACCCGCCCGGCGAGACCTGTCCACCGCGGACGCGAAGCCACTCCTCGCACCGGTCGAACAGGCGTCTCGCGCGGAGGCTCAGGCCTTCCGCGAGCCGATCCCGTCTTCCTCGAGCCGCCTCGCGTCCGCCGTCAGCGACCCGCGCAGCGCCACTCCGCCTGGAGCTTGATCCCCTCCTGCCGCATCGCCTCGTCCTTCTCGAGCGCCACGAAGCGGCCGATCTGCTCACAGGCCTCCGCACCCAGGCCGGCCATCTGGGCGGCGATGGCGAGGTCCGACCGCCGCAGCGACGAGAACGGGCTCAGGTCGACGGCGTGCCTCAGCTCGCGCAGCGCGGTCGCGATGTCGCCGCGGCTCGCCGCCGACTTGCCCGCCACGGCCGACAGATCGGCGGTGTCGGCGCCGAGGAACCGGCAGGTGGCGACCTCGGCCACCGCGCCCTCGAGGTCGCCGACCGAGTAGCGGCTCCAGGCCCGGGCTTCGCGCAGCCCGAGATCCTTCGGCTCCCGCGCGATGGCCGCGTCGAGGATGGCGCGGGCCTCCTGATGCCGTCCCACGGCGCTCAGCCCGTCCGCCAGGGACCTCTGCGTTGGAGCCCAGTACTCGGTGTTCGCCGGCACCAGCGAGGCGGCCCGCTCGTAGTAGGCCAGCGCCTCCTGATGCCTGTTCTGGCGCTTGAGCGCGTTCCCCGTGTGGAGCTGTGGCCGCCAGTGGAGCGGCGCCGCGGCCGCGGCGTCGCCCCAGAGCGCCAGCTCGGTCCTCCAGGCGCCATTCCGCGTGGCCAGCACCGCCAGGAGCGCCGCCGAGACCGCGAACGCCAGTGCGACGCCCGCCTTCGCTCCCGAGCGCTCACCCGCCAGGCGCACGAGCCCCAGATCCGCCGCGACCACCGCGGCCAGCATCAGGCCGAAGTTCGCGAGGTAGACCCGGTGCTCGGCCATGGGATCCGCCAGCGGCACGAACGAGGTCGTGGGCGCGAGCACGAGCAGGTACCAGAAGATGCCCAGCGCGACCGCGCCCAGCTCCCGCCGGCCACCCGGACGCGATCCCGCACGTGCGCACGCAAGCGCCCCGGCGACGAGCCCCACGACCACCACGCCAGACAGCAGGGTCGTCGCATCGCCGAGGCCGGGGCTCGCCCTGACCCCGTGGTCGATCGACAACCCGGCGGGCCAGAGGAGCAGGCCGATGTACCTCACGATCACCGTGGCTTCGGTGAGCAGGTAGCGCCACGGCCCGAGCGGCCCCGCGTCGAGACCGGCATGCGTCACCCCTCGAAGGCCCAGCACCGTCGACGCGGCGAGCAGCAGCGCGATCCCGATGGGCGCCCCCCACGCGACCGCCCAGTAGCCGGCGCCGTGGGCTCGCCGCCTCCCCGTCAGGAGGACCGCGACGAGCGCCACGACCGGCAGCGTGATCGCCATCCCCTTCGCGGCGAGCGCGGCCAGGGCGGCGGCCGTGCCGCCCGCGAACCAGCCAAGCCAGCGCCGGTCCGGATTCAGCTCCTCGGCCTTCAACCAGGCGAGGACGGCCAGCAGGTAGAGCATGGACGCGAGGGACTCGGCCCGCTGGCAGACGAAGCTGACCGCCTCCGTCTGGAGCGGATGCAGGGCGAAGAAGGCCGCGACGACGAAGGCGAGGGCGCTCGCGCGGGGATGCTCCAGGCGGCGGAGCAGCGCCCTCGCGACGGCAAACACGAGGAGCGCGGCCAGGAGGTGGATGGCGACGTTGGTGTAGACGAAGGGCGCGTTGGCGTTCCCCGTGAGCGCGTAGTTGACCGCGAAGGTCACGTCCGTCAGCGGCCGGTCACGCCCCAGCGACGGCGGGACGAAGTCGCGCCACCCCAGGCGGGCGGGCTCGAGGACGGCCGGATTCTCGAGCACGGCCAGATCGTCGTCCCAGTGGAACTCCCCCCCCGCGGCGGGGGCGTAGCCAGCGACCGTGGCGGCGACCAGGAGGGTGGCCGCCGCCGCGTGGAGCCCCGAGAGTCCGGGGCGAAGAGGGGCAGACGGCTGCGTTTCCGGTGCGGTCATTGGCGCGAAGTATACCGCTGGGTGACGGTGCTAGGATGCCGCCGTGCCGCCACGCTTCGAGCTGAATCCGCGCCTGGCCGCGGTCGTCGGCCTCCTCGCGATCCCCGCGTTCCTGTCGGCCCTCACCGGCGCCTGGGATCCCGACTTCTTCCACCACCTGGCCGTGGGCCGGGCGATCGCCCACGGCGCGGACTTCGCGCGGGACCCCTTCGTCTACGCGATCGAAGGCGGCGCGGGGACGCTCCCCTCCTACTGGCTCGGCAGCCTCCTCCTGTACCTCGCGAACGTCGCGGGAGGGCTGTCGGGCCCCCTGTTCCTCGTCGCCCTGCTCCACGTCGCGCTCTGCACCACCCTCCTCCTCGACGCGGTCGGCGACCGGTTCTCCACGCGACGCCTTGCCGTCGCCGCGACGTTCGTCCTCCTCGTCCTGCCCGAGCTGCGCGTCCGCTCCGCTCCACGCCCCGAGGCCTTCGGGGTGCTCTTCCTGGCGTGGACCCTCTTCGCCGTCAGGCGCTCCGAAGCGGGGCGGAGTCGCATTCTGTACGCCTTCCCCGTGCTCGCGCTGGTCTGGAGCCAGGTTCACGTCTCCGTCGCCATGGGGCTCGGCGTCGTCGCCCTCCACGTCGCCTGGACGGCCGCCACGGCGCTCGCTGGGCGGTCCGGCGAACGGGGCGGCGCTGGGC